>DATIDQ010000176.1:0-4732 GCA_035456205.1 Pseudomonadales bacterium | reverse complement strand
GTTATCCGTAAAGATCTTGCCGTAGATAGCCTCGCCGACATTCCCGATGATTTCGATTACGTGCTGCATTTTGCCGTGGTGAAATCCGGTGATTTTGATTACGACCTGAAAGCCAATGCCATCGGCAGCGGCCATTTACTCGCGCATTGCAAGAAAGCCAAAGCCTTCCTGCAATGCTCCACCACCGGCGTCTACCAATACGCAGGCCACGATGTGCTGGCAGAAAATGCACCGCTGGGCGACAACCACCGCGCCATGTTGCCGACTTACAGCATCAGCAAGATTGCACAGGAAACCGTGGTGCGTTTTGCAGCACAGGAACACAACGTACCGCTCACCATCGCACGCTTGTCTGTACCATATGGAGACAACGGCGGCTGGCCGTTCTGGCACGCGATGATGATGCAACACAACGCACCGATCGCCGTGCATCCCGAACAGCCGAACCAGTACACGCCGCTGCACGCCGACGATTACTGTCGTCACATTCCCTACCTGCTCGCCGCTGCCACAACGCAAGGCACCATCGTCAACTGGGGCGCGAGTCAGGTTGTCGCGATTGAAGAATGGTGCGAATGGATAAGCACGCTGACAGGCCTCACACCGGTATTCGATAAACAACCCACTGCATTCGGCAGCCTGATTCCCGACATCAGTAAACTGCGCGACATCCTCGGCGACGAACCGGTTTCCAACGTAGACTGGAAAGACGGCGTGTTGCGCTTGCTGCGCAAGAAGGCACCACAGCTGTTGAAAGCGGAATACGCTGCCGCGTAAACATCGACGCAACAAGGAGAGCAACATGAGCACACTGGGATTGATCGGCCTTGGCCGCATGGGTGGCAATATGGCGCGGCGTTTACAACGCAACGGCGTTGACGTTATCGCATTCAATCGCAATCACAGTGTTACCGAAGCACTCGCCGCAGAATGCGGACTCAGCGCAGCAGCATCAGTAGAAGAATTGATCGAGCAATTACCAGCGCCTCGCGTCGTGTGGCTGATGTTGCCAGCCGGCGACGCAACACAACAACATATTGATCAGGTCAGCGCACTGTTATCACCCGGCGATATTCTCGTAGACGGCGCCAACTCCTGGTTCAAAGACACATTGCAACGCGCAGAAAAATTAAAACCAACCGGCGTATATTTTGTCGATGCCGGCGTATCCGGTGGCGTGTGGGGTTTGGCAAACGGTTACTGCATTATGGCGGGCGGAGAAAAAACGGCTATCGAAAAACTGCAACCGGTTTTGCAAGCACTCGCACCGTCGCACGATACCGGTTGGTTGCACACAGGGCCGACAGGTAGCGGCCATTTCACCAAGATGGTTCACAACGGCATCGAGTACGGCATGATGCAATCACTCGCCGAAGGTTTTGCATTATTAAAAGCGCGCGAAGATTTTGCTATTGATCTCGCCGCCGTTGCCGAATTGTGGCGACACGGCAGTGTGGTGCGCAGTTGGTTGCTGGATTTGTGTGGCGATTTTCTCAAACAGGATCAAACACTCGACAACGTCGCACCGGTGGTGGCTGATTCCGGCGAAGGCCGCTGGACCGCGCTGGAAGCGATCGAGCAGGGCATTCCCGCACCGGTGATGAGCCTTGCGCTGATGATGCGCTTCGCCAGCCAGGGCAACAGTGATTTCGGTGACAAGATGTTGGCGAAAATGCGAGAGGGATTTGGCGGACACAAAATAGAAAGTGTGCAGAAATAACAGCACGTCTATGTCACGCCCATCTTTTACTTTTGCAGACATTGCGCAGGAATGCCGCGTAGAAACCGGCTGCCATGCATTGCACGGCTTGCAAAACCCGCGCAAAACCGGCATAAAAATTTTTGTGCCCAACGCCTTGCAGCAGCGTTACCCCTACAACGCCACGGCCTATACTTTTTTGCAGGAATTGCGCGCCGCTATTTTTGAATACGGCACCATAGAATTTCCCGGCCTGCCACTGAACCGCAGCAACCACACCATCGCCATGCGCTCACCGCGTGAACACCGCTACAGCAGCAACCCTTATCTCACCAACGAATGCCAGCACCTGCATCAAGACACACCACCCTACCCCACGGCATTCTGGCTGGATGAAGAACGGCATTATTTCGCTACGTGGATTGTTTCCCTGCCGGGTTTGCAACGCTATACCCGCTTCACCAACGAACATCCCGGCATGACAATGAACGATGTGCATCGTGTACTGGTGCCGGAAAGTCTGGCAAACGGCACAGGAATTGTGGTGAACCACACGCCCGGTTTGATCCTGATCGACAACAGCGAACACCAGCAGTTATTTCATGCTCGCACTTGCCGTTTCGATGCTGTCGCGCAAAATCCGGATTACAGCGAGGATGCCCCGATGTACGCGTTCAATGAAATCGGTTTGCTGAATTATATTGATACGATGGACGAGCAGCGTGGCAGCGCCAACCGCGATGCCGCGGAACAGGCAGAAATCGCCGCCTTCATGCAGCGGGAACGGTAGCACCGGCAACGGGCACTGCACTGCACTGACAGCCAGACCATTTCTGCCTATGATCAAGCACACAGCCAGCATTGCGAGAGAAACATTAATGAAGATCACGATTTTCGGCGCCACCGGTGACCTCGGCAGCGAATGCCTGCAACAGGCACTGACAGCTGGTCACGACATCACCGTGCTGGTGCGCACACCGACCAAACTACCGGCCACATTGCGCGAAAAAATCACCGTCGTGCAGGGCGATGCCCTGAAGATCGACGACGTGCGCCGCGCCCTGCCGCCCGGCACGCAAGCCATCCTGTTTGCCATCGGCGTGGACGAGAAAACCTCGCCACCGGATCTGTGCACCGATGTTACGCGCCACATTCTGCAAGTGATGCGCGAGCAAAAAATTCCGCGTCTCGTCTGGTGCGGCGGCGGCAGCAACCTGCTGCCGGAAGACCAGATCAGCTTCGGCGCGAAATTCGTGCGCTGGTATTCCGAAACTTTTCTCAAGCACCGCCATTTCGACAAGGAACACCAGTTGGCGCTGTTACAACAAAACCAGGATGTGAACTGGTACGGCATCCGCCCGCTGCAAATGGGCAAAGGCCCGCGACGCGAGCAATACCGCCTCGGCTATCACCGCTTCAGCGGACTATCAAAAATCAGCTTTGCCGATTGCGCGCACGCCATGCTCGGCATGCTGGCAGACGATAGCTGGCTGCACCGGGCGCCGGTGGTGCAGTACTAGGAACCGGCTCAACCCAGGCCATCTTTTTCCGCCTTACCACTCTGCTTCTCGTAATAAGCCTGCAGCTTCCGGCGCGCCACATCTTCATCACCCGCCAGATCCATTTTTGTCTGGAAAGCATTGTGCTCGCGGTTGATTTTCCCGCGCCACCACAACACGCCGATAAACGCCACCGGCATCAGCAATAGTAACCACCATGCGTTCATGGGGTCACCCCACCGCTGTTGAAACTTGCTTTATAGCTTTTCGGCTCTAAATTCACGTGTTGATCAACCGCTCCCGGCAACACAAATATTCTCGCTTCCCTCTTGAACTCGTAAACTCTATAAAGACTATAGTTATCTGACCTGTCTTTTGAAAAAGACACCTCATTATCGCTGATAAAAAATGGTTGGTATTTACCTGAACTAGTAGTTTTAACCTCAATAAAAAGCTCTTCATCTCTTTCTGGAATAAATGAACGAATATCAAAACCTAAACCATCACCTTCTTCTTTACTCGACCAACGAATTTCATTGATTAAATCATGGCGTCCAGCCTTTTCCATCCTATATTTCTCAAACTCAATCACAAATTTTTCGCCGCCTTCACCTAGACTGCGATTGCGCATCTCTCTATCGGCGTAGTTAGATTTACGCGCCAAGTACAACCTCTGAATTTCAGCAACCTTTGTGATATGTTCTGGTGGCTCTTGATCTAATACGTTTTCCCAATCTACGACCAAATCTTGACTCACCCCAACTTCTTGCTGAGCAGTTTCAAGAATCCCCTCCACATCAACTTGATGCCCTGCCATGTAGGCGATAACTACATTTTTTAATTGTTGCTGATAGTTAAATGCCGGCTTGTAGCCTGCAATGTATGGCTGACCTAACTCCAGCAATACCGCGGAGATATTTTGGCGCTTAAACTCTACGGAACCTTCTGTGCGATTATTTAGCTTTTCAAGCAATTCTCTTCGATGTTTCGTCTTGCTATAACGCTCACCACGAAGCTCTTTATTGAGCATAGAGAAGTAATCACTGACAGCGAATTCACACTCAAGCCAATCCCATCCATTGCCCACGTCTAGTATTGTTGATCGCTCCTGAACAGTTATATTTCTGTATAGAGCACCTTTTAATAGTTCTCTAACCACATGATTATTAAGAAGCTCGAAAAGCTCATCGTCTAAAAAAGCAAAGGATATAGTTTCATTGATTTGACTCTGGCTAGCAGATTCAATTTTATCGTAAATAGAGGCCTTCCCAGGCTTTAATTTATGATGCCAAAATCCACTGGTTTTAAGATGAAAAAACGGCAGATGGGGATTGTTTCTATCATTCTCGCCAGCCAGCTGACTGAATCTAAGGCTAAACGCACCTTTTAATACTTCATTAAAATAGATTTCATTCTTGAAAACTGATTCATTCTCAATAAGATCCATAACAGCTAATAGCATGGCAACTTTATGAGGACTTTTACCACTACTGCCAACCCCTACCAACGCAGAAGAATTCATTCTCAAACTAGC
>DATIDQ010000175.1:0-27154 GCA_035456205.1 Pseudomonadales bacterium | reverse complement strand
TGAGAAATACAACGCCGAGCGCTTCACCGAAATCCTCACCGAAGTGTGCCAGATCATCGGCGCAAACATCCTGAACATCGCACGGCAGGATTACGACCCACAAGGCGCATCGGTAACGATGTTGGTGGCTGAAGAACCGATCAAGGACGAAGTGGATACCAGTGAATCGCCCGGCCCGGTGGAAATTATTGCTGCGCATCTCGACAAGAGCCATATCTGTGTACACACCTATCCGGAGACGCATCCGAACGAAGGGATTTGTACTTTCCGTGCCGATATTGAAGTGTCGACTTGCGGAATTATTTCACCGCTGAAAGCGCTGAATTATCTTATTCACCAGCTCGATTCCGATATCGTGACCGTGGATTATCGCGTGCGTGGTTTTACCCGCGATGTCAGTGGCCAGAAGCATTACATCGATCACGAAATCACGTCTATCCAGAACTATTTCACGGATGACACTGAATCACTGTACAAAATGATTGACGTAAACGTGTATCAGGAAAATATTTTCCATACCAAAATGATGTTGAACGATTTTGACCTGAATCACTATCTGTTTGGCACCACTACAGACAATCTTACCGGCAATGACATCAAACGCATTACCAATCGTCTGGATAAGGAAATGCACGAGATTTTCTATGGCCGGAATATGCCGGATATGTGGGATTCGTAAAAGGGCGGTGAAAAGAACAGCGTGATGGTCGCGGGGTTTTTCAAAACCGTGACCTGAACTCTCCCACTGGTACTAACGCCCTGCGTGCATCGCAATACGTGACAGAAAGCGCATCGCCTTTTACGCAATAAATGGCATCCTGTTTGTAGCGCAGTCCCAGATCACACGCTTCATTGAACGGCATCACCAATGCCCAGCCGGGTTCGGCGTGGCCATCGTGTGGTGAATAGCCTGTGATGCGCACAAACCAACCGCCGCGCTGTTGTAGTTCCCGCTCCAAGCGCTGATCCGCCTCCAGAATCACTTCATCTGCCCACTGCTCGCCGGTAGTGGTGTAGGCCGAGAGAATCACAAATTCATCCGGCCAATCGGTTATTGGTGTTTCCAGTTGAAATTGTGTTTCGAAGTACCAGTCTGGCATGGTCTCATGATGTCGTTTTTGTACTTCAGGTTCTGGCATAGCGTTCTCCTGACCGTAACCAACGGCGAATCAAGGTATCAACATTCTCCGGATAGTCCTGCAATAAAATTTCAGCAGATTGTTTGACTTGCGGTAACCAATGCGCGTCGCGCGCTAAATCCGCAATGCGGAAATTGATCGCACCGGTCTGGCGTGTGCCGAGTAATTCACCGGGGCCGCGCAGCTGCAAGTCTTTTTCGGCGATGACAAAACCGTCGTCGCTATCACGCAACACGGCTAGTCGTTCACGTCCGTGTTGCGACAACGGTTTGCTGTACAACAACACGCAATGGCTGGCAGCGGAGCCTCGACCGACCCGTCCGCGCAATTGATGCAGTTGTGCAAGGCCGAGTCGTTCAGGGTTTTCGATAATCATCAAACTGGCATTGGGAACATCCACGCCGACTTCAATTACCGTAGTCGCCACTAACACGTGCAATTCACCCGCTTTGAAGGCATCCATCACCGCATTTTTTTCTGCCGGTTTTAAACGTCCATGCACAAGGCCGATGCGTAACTCCGGTAACAGTTCATGCAATTCTGCAGCGGTGGCTTCTGCGGCCTGGCACTGCAATACATCGGATTCTTCTATCAGGGTGCAAACCCAATACGCTTGCCGGCCTTCTGCACAAGCAGCGCGCAAGCGTTCGACGATGGTGGCACGGCGTTGGTTGTCGATCACCACCGTTTGTATCGGTGTGCGGCCGGGTGGGCGTTCATCGATTACGGAGCAGTCCAGATCCGCATAGGCGCTCATCGCCAGGGTGCGTGGAATCGGTGTGGCAGTCATCACCAGTTGATGGGGCAGTGCGGTGGTTTCACCTTTTTGTTGCAGCGCGAGCCGTTGACGCACTCCAAAGCGATGTTGTTCGTCCGTTATCACCAGCGCAAGATTCTGGAATTGCACATCGTCCTGAAACAAGGCGTGCGTGCCGATGACAATATGCGCACGGCCATCTGCCATTTGCGCTAACGCGTCACGGCGTGCTCTGGTTTTTGTGCTGCCAGACAGCCACACGCAATGAAAACCCAGCGGTGCAAACCAGCGCTGGAATTGTTCGAAATGTTGCGCCGCCAGAATTTCTGTCGGCGCCATCATTGCCGCTTGTTTACCGTTGGCGACAGCTTGCAAACAGGCGAGTGCTGCGACCACCGTTTTGCCGGAACCGACATCGCCCTGCACCAGACGCAACATCGGTTCCGGTTTTTGCAGATCAGCAGCGATTTCATTGGCAACACGTTGTTGCGCTTTGGTGAGTTGAAACGGCAGTGAGCCAAGCAATTGTTGTTGCAGAGAATCGTGTGCTGGTAACGCAATACCGGGTTCACGTTTCTGTTGTTGCCGTACTTTTAAAAGACTCAGGTGATGCGCGACCATTTCTTCAAACGCCAACCGCTGTTGCGCCGGATGTTCGCCAGCTTGCAATTGTGTGATCAGCGCATCGGTAGGTGGTAAGTGCAAATAATGCAGTGCATCAAGCAATGCCATGTTCAATTGTTCAGGTAGCAAAGTGAGGGGTAATAAATCAGGCAGTGTTTCTTCTGCTGTTTTTTGTAGCACCTGTTCAACGAGTTTGCGTACACGCGGTTGTTGTAAACCTTCGGTCACGGGGTAAACCGGTGTGAGTCGATCGGCCAGTGGCAGTACGTCGCTGGTGGTTAACAGGCGATATTCCGGGTGATACATCTCAAAACCACTGCTGCCACGCCGGGCTTCACCCCAGGCGCGAATTTTCACACCGGGCAACATCTGTAGTTGCTGCGCTTTTGAAAAATGGTAGAAGCGCAGGGCGAGCAATCCTGTGCCATCCTGAATCAGACACAACAGGCTGCGCCGTTTACCAAACACTACATTGCAGCCGCGGATGGTGCCTTCTACCAAGGCTTCATTGTGCAAGCTCAGTGCACCGATGGGTGTGATGCGGGTGAGATCGCGATAGCGCAACGGCAAGTGCCAGAGCAGATCGTGGCGATTGTGAATATCGAGGCGCGCAAGTTTATCGGCGAGTTGTGGGCCAATGCCGTGTAAAGTTGTGATTGATGCAGCAGATGTCAGCATATTTCTGGATAATCTTGCTAAACTGTTGGTAGCATTGTATTTTCTTTGTCATATAGCAAGACTGAAAATGGCGCAAGATCAAAGACGGCAAGAAAGACTTCATGAAGAAGGGGGCGGACTCATGATGATCAGAACTATAACAGCGCGTGTCGTACTACTGCTGGCCAGTGCCGGTTTTGTGGCAGGTGCGTTTGCGGGCACAGCAGTGACACATACCGTTGAACGCGGTGACACCTTGTACAGCATCGCGCGTGAGAGCGGTGTGTCGGTGGACGATTTGTCACGCATTAACCATCTGAGCAAAAAATCTGCGCTGAAAACGGGGCAAGTGCTGTTGCTGTATACCCGTTCCACGATAGCTGCAAAATCGTCTCCCCCCAAAGTAGTGGCTACGATCCGTCAACCTGCTGCCACTAAAATCCAGACCCGGATCCAGCCTAAAACCGAGGTTATTGCTCAAGCCAAACGCACGAAATCGACTTCTGACGACAGTAAATCCGCGTATCCACAATTGGCATCCAACAGTGCCATGGTGGTGGATGCGACTACCGGGCAGGCTATTTTTTCCAAGAACGCAGACCAGATCAAATCAATCGCTTCGATTACCAAGTTGATGACAGCGATGGTGGTGCTGGATGCGAATCCATCCATGCAGGAGATGGTGGTGGTCAGTGATGACGATGTCGACTATCTGAAGCACACACATTCGCGCTTGCCGGTTGGCACAAAACTGCCGCGCTATGACATGCTGCGTCTGGCGTTAATGTCTTCTGAAAATCGTGCGGCTTCCAGTTTGTCCCGTAACTACCCGGGTGGAAAACCGGCGTTTATCAAAGCGATGAATAGCAAAGCTGCGCAGTTGGGGATGCTCCATACGCGTTTTTATGATGCAACGGGTTTGACGCCGGGTAACGTATCTACCGCCGAAGATCTGGTGAAAATGGTGCGTGCAGCCAGTCTGTATACCCTGATCCATGAATTCACCACCACGCCCAACCGCGAAGTGGCCATTCGTCCTAATGGCACGCCGCTGCAGTACAAGAATACCAACGTGTTAGTACGGGAGTTGGCGGAGGATTGGAATATCAGCATCAGCAAAACCGGATATACGCAGGAAGCCGGGCGTTGCCTGGTGATGATGGCGACGGTGGCGAACCGCAAAGCGGTGATGGTGATGCTGGATTCCGAAGGCAAGTTGTCACCAGTGGGTGATGCCAATCGCCTGAAAGACTGGATTGAATCGGGTCACGCACCTGCACAAGTGGCTGTTCGTTAATTGATGGTCAGCCGTTGAGTTCTACACTGCCTTCAGTGTTGCTGGTTGGTTGTGGCGACATTGCACAGCGACTGGCTTTGCTGCTTCAAACTGACCATCACCTGACCGGTTTGCGCCGGAACCCCGAATCCCTTCCTGCCTCCATTACACCGTTAGCTGCCGACCTGTGCGACAGCCAATCTGTTTCTGCTGCACTGGCTGGCCGCACATTCGATTATGTGGTGATCACGCTCACGCCGGGTGAGCGTACGGAAGAACGTTATCGCAGTGTCTACATCAATGGCACGCACCATTTATTGGCGGCGTTGCAGGGCAAGCCAAGACTGATATTTGTCTCCAGCACATCGGTGTATGCACAGGACCGGGGTGAAGTCGTCGATGAATCCAGCCCGGCTATTGGTAGTAGTTTTTCCGGGCGCTGTCTGCGGGAGGCAGAAGATCTGGTTGTTGCTAGCGGTTTTGCTTCGACCATCGTACGTTTCTCTGGTATTTATGGTCCTGGCCGTGACCGTTTATTGAAATCCGTGCGTGAAGGAAAAGTGGATTGGCGCAGCGCGGCGCAGTGGAGCAACCGTATCCATGCGGATGATTGTGCCAGAGTGCTGGCGTACCTGATCCAGCGCTGGCAATCAGATATTGCACCGGCTGCCTGTTATATCGCTAGCGATAACCGTCCCGTGCAATCAGGTGATGTATGGCAATGGCTGGCGCAGCAAATGGCTGTCAAAAATCCATTGGAGAACGAAGATTGGCGCACCCAGGCTGCCGGTGGCAAACGTTGCAGCAACGCCTTGTTACGGCGCGAGGGCTTCAATTTTTTATACCCTGATTTTCAGGCGGGTTATTGCACGTTGCTAGAGTCCTGATTGTGAGTACCCTGATTGTGAGTACCCTGATTGTGAGTACAATGTTCGTATAACTATCTCATCCTGAAACAGCGTGGCAGATGTAACTCATGGCTCGTATCGCCCTTATCAAATTGTTTACAGGCCTTAATCTGGCGCCGGCGCAGCTATCGGGAGAGTTACAGCGTGCGGGACATGATTCGCGCATCATTTATTTCAAGGACCACCATATCGTCAATTACGACAAGCGAGACGAGTACGAGGTAACGGATTACCCGGGCATTTTTATTGATGCTAACGCGACTAAAAAAGTGTGGAACTGTTACAAGCCATTCAGTGAAAAAGAATACCGTTTATTGATTGAAGCACTGCAAGAGTTCAAGCCGGATGCGATCGGTTTTAGCGTTATATCAGGCATCATTAATGAAGCCGGTATTGTCACCAAAAAACTGAAAGAGCATTTTTCCGTGCCATTTATCTGGGGTGGGCCGGGGCCGACACTGGAGCCTGAGCGCTGCATCCAGCTCACGGATCTGGTGTGTGTGAATGAAGGCGAGGAAGTCATCGTTGAACTGGCAAACAAAATCGACCAGAAGGCGGATATTACCGATATTCAAGGAACCTGGGCGCGTAAACCGGATGGTGAGGTTGTAAAAAATCCTGATCGGCCATTGTTGAAACTTGAAGAGATTGCGATGCCGGACTGGAATCTGGAGCGCTATATCCACATCAATAATTTCAAAGGTAAACGTGTTGGCGTTTACCCCAATAATCTGGGCAATGAATACCCGATCATGACGCAGCGCGGCTGTCCGTTCTCATGCTCGTTTTGTATTGAATCCCGCTATCAGGATATGTTTGGCAAAAAGAATTCCTTGCGGCGCCGTAGTAGTGATCTGGTGCTTGAAGAGTTGCGCTTGGCAAAGAAAAATCTGGCTATCAAGTCTGTATTATTTTATGACGACGTGTTTACCGTTAATCCACGCTGGCTGAAGGATTTCTTGCCGCGTTACAAAGCGGAAATCGGTTTGCCTTTCTGGTGTTATACCTATCCGACTACGCACGATCCTGAAATGCTGCGTATGCTGAAAGATGCCGGCATGATTTCTATCACCATGGGCGTGCAATCTGGGAGCGCCCGCATTTTGAAAGAGCACTTTAATCGTCCAACCGATACCGCTCGCGTGTTGGAAGCGGCGCAAGAAATTGTTGCTTTGGGTTCGGAAGTAAAGGGCTTCTTTGATCTGATCAGTAAAGTGCCGTTTGAGAAGGAGGAAGATTTGCGTGCAACGTTTGATTTTATGCTGGAGTTGCCAAAGGAATTTCTGACCGTAGGATTCGGTGAGATGACCAATTTTCCTACCTATGATTTTACCGAGCAGGTTGAAAATCAGGAGATGATTGCGCGCCAGCAAGCTCCAACAGAAGAAGACTATGATTACTACCACAAGTTGTATTTGTTGACGCGTGGCCCGTTGCCGGTGGAGGAAGTTCGCAAAATCGGCAATGATCCGAAATACCGTTCCAATCATCATTTACTTGATCCGTTATTGAAAAACGAAGACCATCTCTCGTTTACCGGCATTTCATTCTAGGGTGTTTTCTGGTTGGCATCAGTGAAGAGTATTATTTTTGCGACAAGTGTGTTGTTGCTGCTTGGTGGTTTTTTTCTCGGATTTTCTGGCAGCGTGGATGATGCACATATCACTTTCTGGTCAGCGTGGGCATTGGCGCATGACGGACAAATCGTCAATTATAATTTTGAGCGTGTAGAGCAAACTACAGCATTATTGCAGGTACTGCTGCTGGCTGTGTTGCATAAATTATCGAATATTCCCGTGGTCGATCTCGCGCATATCACCACCATTCTTAGCGCAATTGTTGTGCTGGTTCTATCGGCCAGATTGTACAAACATATCGACCAGCAAAATCCCGCCCGACAAAATGTCGTTCAAGAAAACACGGCAACTATGCTTTTGTTGCTCGCCACATCACCTTTTTTTGTGTACTGGAGTTTTGGTGGCATGGAAGGCCCGATGTTGGCTTGCATGTTATTGCTCTGCATTTTGTACTGGTCTGACTATCTGCGTGGTGAACGCAGTACAGGTATGTTATTGGCATTGGTGTTGGCAACGCAGAGTGTGCGCTCGGAATTGCCTCTAGTGATGTTTGTTGGCACTGCAGGTATTGTCGTTGCAAAGCTGCTGTTGCGTGACCATCTGGTGTGGCGCTGGAATCGTATTGTATTATTGGCAGCAGTACAGTTATTGGTTGCGTTGTTGCTGCTGGGTTGGCGCTGGTGGTATTTCGATTCGCTATGGCCGCAACCTGTTGCTGCGAAAATCGGTGGCAGTTTTGTGTTCAATGTATGGTTGGGGCTGGGTTATGCATGGCAAGCCATCAGTGATCCTTTTTTGGTATTGTCGGCGTTGATTGTATTGCTCTCTTTTCCCTGGTTGCTGTACAAAACATATTCAGAAAAACCACAGCATGAATTATTGCTTGTAGCCATTGTTGCGGCAGCGTATAGCGCATTTATTATCAGCAGTGGTGGTGACTGGATGGCAGCAGGCCGTTTCTGGATGCCGATAACGCCGTTGTTCGTTGTATTGATTGCCTGGTTATTGAGTTGTTGGTGCAAACAGCGCGCATGGCTCTATGGGCTGGTCTCTTTGATGCTTGTAGGAAATATTGGCTATCTTTGGCACGGCACAACGGTGGACTTCAATAATGTCCCGCTGTGGAAAAAAACAAAATTGTCTGCAGCGGATCATGAGCAGGATTTTTCATTTTTTGAGAGGCATTCACGCGAGCATTTGCATGATATTCCCACCGCTGCGTTTGTTGTGCCGTTAGTGCAGGATATTCTTGCCAGACGACATGATGGAAAGCCCGTTGAAATTATGACAGGCCAAGCGGGCATGGTGATGTATCACCTGGCTACCACGTACCCGCGGCAATTACATATTACAGATCGTAATGGTTTGATTGAGCGCACATTTACAGATTGTGACCCAGCACGTGATTTACCGCGCACACGGATTGGGCTGGGCAATGGATATGAATGGATTATGGAACACCGTATTGAATTGCAACAACAGTGCGGTATGAAAATGCCGGATATCGTATTTGATGTTGCCGCTAGTAGAAACCAGCACAATAACGATGCTTTGCGTCAGCTTGGGTATGTTTTTCTTTACAACCAGCGGGGGCATATTGTTGAAGAGGGGGATTGGCTGCCGCTGCGAAAAATTGGCGCGGGGCAGTTTATTGCGGTGAGCCCGGATGTTTGGCAATTACTGGGGAAGCCGGAGCCAGTATCGAGGGTGTTTTAGTTTTCCAGCTGTTTCCGTTTATAGTCGGTCCAAAGTTAAAAAACTGTAAGGATACGGATTCTTGTCGCAGGACGGGAAATGTTCACGTGATGTTTCTTTCCATGTTTTAGCATCGAGCATTGGGAAAAAAGTATCGCCATCAATATCTGCATCAATTTCGGTGATGTAGGCGCGCTGTACGTGCTCCAATGCAGCTTTGTAGATCTGGGCGCCGCCAATAATCATGACTTCCTCAACGCCACGGGCATCAGCCAGTGAATCGGCGAGCTGTAATGCTGTTTCCAGATCATTTACCACGGTAGCGCCATCAGCACAAAAATTCTTGTTGCGGGTGATGACGATATTGTCGCGTCCGGGTAGTGGCTTGCCGAGAGACTCCCAGGTATTCCGTCCCATGATGATGGGCTTGCCGAGTGTGACACGTTTGAAATAACGCAGATCTTCCGGCAAATGCCATGGCATGGTGTTATTGCGGCCAATCACACCATTGCGTGTGCGGGCAACAATCAGCGCGATGGTTTTCTTGCCTGCCATTACACGGCAACCGGTGCAGCAATATGCGCTTGCGGGTTGTAATCCAGCAATTCGAAATCTTCAAAACGAAAAGCAAAAATATCTTTTACGGAAGGATTGATTTGCATGCGCGGGAGTTTTCCCGGTGTGCGTTTCAGCTGTTCTTCTACCTGTTGCAGGTGGTTGCTATAAATATGTGCATCACCAAAGGTATGCACAAAATCGCCCGGTTCCAGATTGCACACTTGGGCAATCATCATCGTCAGTAGTGCATAAGAAGCAATGTTGAATGGCACACCCAGAAATATATCAGCACTTCTCTGGTAAAGCTGACAGGATAATTTCCCATTGGCAACGTAGAACTGAAATAACGTATGGCAGGGCGGCAATGCCATGTTATTGACTTCGGCAACATTCCAGGCGCTGACTAACAGGCGGCGTGAATCCGGTTTATTTTTGATCATGTCTACCAGTTGCGTAATCTGGTCGATAGTGCCGCCGTTGCCATCAGGCCATGAGCGCCATTGGTGGCCATACACAGGGCCGAGGTTGCCGCTTTCATCCGCCCATTCGTCCCAGATTTTCACACCGTTTTCTTGCAGGTATTTGATATTGGTGTCGCCAGTGAGAAACCACAGCAATTCGTAAATAATCGAACGTAAATGCAGTTTTTTTGTCGTGAGCAGAGGAAAGCCATCGGCAAGATCGAAGCGCATCTGGTAACCGAATACACTCACAGTGCCGGTGCCGGTGCGATCTGTTTTTACAGTGCCGCTGTCGCGCACATGGCGCATCAGATCGAGATACTGTTGCATCAGTTAGCTCCCGCCTTATGTCTGCGAATGCTCCATACGCAAATCACAATGCCGGCTATCAACATCGGTACGCATAACTCTTGCCCGCGCGTCATCCAGCCCAGTGCATCGAATCCCAGATGAGAGTCCGGCTCGCGGAAAAATTCGACAGAAAAACGGAATAGTGCGTACAGCACCAGAAACATACCGGAAATCAAACCTTCTGGTCGTGGTTTTCTGGCGAAAAAATAGAGTGCAATAAACAGTGCGACACCTTCCAATCCGAACTGGTACAACTGCGAAGGGTGGCGAGCCAGTTGCAGTGGATCAGCAGGAAACACCATCGCCCACGGTACATCGGTTGCGCGTCCCCATAACTCCTGGTTGATGAAATTGCCTAATCGTCCCAATCCTAATCCGATGGGTGTCAGTGGAGCCACCAGATCCATGACGGCAAAAAACGGTTGCCTGATTTTGCGGGCAAATAATGCGAGCGCAACCAACACGCCGATCAATCCACCATGGAAAGACATGCCGCCCTGAGTGATCTTGAACAGAAATAAAGGGTTATGCAGAAACGCGCTGAATTGGTAAAACAATACATAGCCAATACGTCCGCCTAGAATGACTCCCAGTGCGCCGTAAAAAACCAGATCTTCAACTTCCTGCCGGTTGCGTGTGGCTGCCAGTCCGGCTTCCGTCCTGCGCACAGCGCACCACCACACGAGAATGAAGCTCAGCAGGTACATCATGCCGTACCAGCGAATAGCCAGCGGGCCTATATTGAAAAACGGGCCAACGCTGAAAATAATCGGGTCTATCTGGGGGTAAGTCAGCATGAAAACATCTGCGGGAATCAATCAAAAAAGGGAGGCCAGTATATAGGCGGAGCGCTGCCTGATCACTCGATTAGCCGGCCTCCCGCCTATCATTCTGTTGGTGGCGTTGAACCGTCTGGCCAGGTGATAGTGGCTACAGCACGGCTCACTTTGGTTTTTGGCCATTCTTTCACGACTAGCCCGGACTGGTCTGCTTTCAATGTGGTGCCTTGGCCCGGTTTTTCCAGTAACACCTTGCCATTGGTATTACTGACTTCCACGGCGTGTTTGCCATCAATCAGCAACACGTCCACTGCATCGGGATCCAGGTAACCGCCCCAGAAGTCAGTGCCACGAATGCCAATCACACCCACAGGTGTTTTTACCCCGAACCGGGAGCCGGCTACATCCAGCGCTTTTCCGGTCACGGAGCGAAAGGCGCCAGCCAGCAATTCCAGTTGTACATTGGCTTGGGTTGTCTGCTTTTCAGTCCAGTCAAATTGTTTGATAACGAAACCGGTATTGGCTCCCAGCGTGGTGATAGTGCCATCAGCGAAGCGCAACTGGGCGCGGGCATTATCGCCAGTCTTGATGGTGTCATTGACCTGCAATGCGGTTTTACGTTCGGCTGGTATCTGTTGTGTGCCGCGCTGTATTTGCACGGTGCCGGCGGTGGCGAGCACCAGACCTACCGGAGGCGTCTCTGCCCACGTGTAAAATGTGGCGGCAATAAAAAAGATTCCCGAAACTATTCTGGCCAAAATGATTCTGGATAGCGTGTTCATCAGACTCCCCTGTTTGATAGCCAGACACCTTGGCTTGGCTGTGAGCTTAACCTATTGGCTGGGTATACTGCGAATATCTACAAGAGGTGTTGGGTGCATGATCAAGGCGATATCTGTGGGCAACAAAATATCCATTGTCTGGGTATTTATCTGCCTGGTGTGTGTGATCAACCCTGTTGTTGCGCAAACCCCGCTGACGCCGCAAGTGGTGATGGACAAGGTCAGGGATGTTGATATGGGCGATAACGCAAGCAGTCGCGTATCCATGACAGTGGTGAATCCCAAAGGGGATGAGCGCACACATGAACTAATGTCTTTCCGTAAAAAATTTGGGCAGGGTGAGAATGAAGAAACCCGTAGCATCATGTTTTATATCTATCCAATGTCTATGAAGAACGTCGGATATTTTTCCATTGATTTCAAGAACAGTGAAAAAACAGATCAGCACTGGATGTATACGCCGACAATACAAAAAATGAGGCGGATAGGATCCAAGCGTCTGGCCATCATGAATTCAGATTTTTCCTATGCGGATATGTCTGTGCATAGCGCCAATGATTATGCTTACAACTCTATGAAGGAAGATGTGCTGGACGGAAAAAAAGTCTGGGTGATTGAGGGTATTCCGACGGGAAAAGATAATGAAGATGACGATGATGGATATGCCAAATCAATATTTTATGTCAGGCAAGATAACTATATCGTGGTTCGTAGTATCAACTTCCTGAAGAGGGGAAACAAAATCAAGCAAATGGATGTGACCAGTCTCAGCCAGATAGACGGTATCTGGGTGTTGGGTCAGGTGGTTATGGTCACGAGGAAAGATAGTGTGGAACTGTCCAGGACCATTATGAAATCCAGCGATGTGAAATTTAACCGGAAATTTGACGAAAACTTTTTTAGCCAGCGCCAGTTGACGCATGGCTATGAATAGCGCGGCGGTAAACCGGTGGTTCTGTTCTGCCGTTGTAAAACATGCATGGTTGATTATTGTTGCAACGGCCATCCTGACTATCGCCAGTCTTTTCCTGATAGTTGATGTCAGAACCGGTAAGCCATTGGTGAGTCTGGATCCATCAGTAGACAGTATCCTGCCCACTGTCAGCGAGGACAGGCAGTATTTTGAGCATGTCAAACAGATCTTTGACAGTGGTGGCACGGTTATTGTCGCGCTTAACGATGAAAAAGATATTTTCACTCCCGATAATCTGGAAAAAATAAAACTGATCAGTAAGGAAATAGAGGGGCTTGATAAAGTTAACCGTGTTTCCAGTTTGTCGACCGCGCTGAATATTCGCAGTGATGGCGAAGAATTATTGGTAGAACCTTTTTATCGCCAACCACCGGAAGATGCTACCGAGCTGGAAGATCTGAAGAAGCGAGCGCTATCAGACCCTATCTATGCCGGGAATCTGGTGTCCAGGGATGGAAAAATCACTGTCATTGTTGTGCATTTGCTGGACATAGCAGAGAAGCAGTTGTTGGATGAAAAGATTGATGACCGCATTATTGCAGTCGCCAATAAATACTGGCCACAAAATGATGTGTGGGTTACCGGTAGTGCGCATATCAAGGCACAGATGAGTGAGGTTATGTTGCGCGACCTGATGCTGGTGGTACCGGTAGCCATGTTGGTGATGGCAATAGTCTGTTTTATTTCCTACCGTTCTGTTCGTGGCGTGTTAGTCCCGTTAGTTGTAGTGGGAATTTCTGTGATTATTACCATGGCATTTGTTGCTGTGGTGTTTAAAACGCTCAATCAGGTCTCGATTGCCTGTCCTTCCATGATTGTTGTGGTCGGCTATCCGTATGCTATCCATTTATTGTCGATATATTACGATTCCTTGCGTCTGGGAGTTGTTCCGAAGGGAGAAAATCCTACCTTGCATGTGTTGCAGGATATTATCGTCCCCGTTTTTTATACTGGAGTCACTACTGCGATAGGCTTCATTTCCCTTTGCACCAGTTCTTTGAGTGCTATTGTGCAGTTTGGTATTTCTACCGGGTTTGGCGTGTGTGTCACGCTCCTGATTTCCATAACTCTGGCGCCAGCATTATTGCATCTGCTGCCACTACCAAAGAAAGTTCCGGAAGTTTCCGAAAACGTATGGGCTGATCGGTTTTTTGAGAAAATAGCACGATTTGATATCAAGCATGCCAAAGTGATTTATGCCATTAATATTGTTATTGCCATCATTTGCCTGGCGGCGATTACCCAGATCAAGATTGGCACTGATCTGGTGAGCAGCTTCAAGATCAGCAGCGATGTCAGGAAGGATTTCGATGCAGTCAATGAGCATCTTGAAGGCGCTAATTCTTTTGATATTGTTATGGAGACTGATGTTGAAGCGGGGTTTCAGGATCCAGCCAATCTGAAAGTGATTGAAGCGCTACAGGCCTGGTTAAAGACGCAGCCTCAGGTGGGTGGATCGACGTCCCTTGTTGATTACATCAAGGTGATCAACAAGGGGTTCAATGGTGACGAAAACAGTTTTGTGATTCCTGATGACAAGACTACTGTCGGGCAGTTACTGGAAATTGCGGGCAATGCCGAGCTTCCAGACTATGTCAATTCTGATTATCAGCAAGCCCGTATTGTCGTGAGGACGACAGCGATTAACTCCACAGCAGTGTCTGCATTAACCGATAGTGTTGAAAACTATATGGCAGAACACGTGCCGCAGAGTCTTGCTCCGCGCGTGACTGGCAACAGTTATCTTGTTGCACAAACCATGGATGATATTGCTATCGGGCAGGTATCCAGTGATGCCTCGGCGTTTATTATGATTTTTCTGCTGCTGGCAATGGTGTTTAAATCATTCAAGGCGGGTTTCATTACGATGTTGCCTAACGTCATGCCTGTGCTGATATTTTTTGGCATTCTCGGCTACACAGGGATCAGTCTGAATGTATCCACCAGTCTTATCGCCTGTATTGTTCTCGGTATTGCAGTGGATGACACCATCCATATTTTTTCGCAATTTAATAAACTGGCCAAGCAACACATCTGTGTCGATACGGGCATTGTGATGGCGATGAAAGCCGTTGGCAGGCCTGTGACCTGGTCGACAGTGGCGCTCTGTGCAGGTTTTATGTGTCTGGGATTGAGTGAAATGCGCACCCAGATTGAATTTGGTTTGTTAACCGCTGTGACGCTGGCTTTTGGTTGGGTGTCTGATATCACCTTGTCGCCGGCGATTGCCGGCAGAATGAAAATATCAGAATGTGGAACGTACTGGGAATAAATACCGGTGCAAGGATGGCGCTCAGGCAAATGCATGCCTGAGTACAATCGTTTCAACCCGATCCGGGCCGGTTGAAATAATATCAATCGGCGCACCGGTCAACTCTTCCAATCGTTTGATGTAATTGCGCGCCGCTTGCGGCAATTCATCCAGCGTTTTGGCGCCGATAGTCGATTCACTCCAGCCCGGCATCTCTTCATACACCGCCACAATACCCGCGTAATCATCGCTGTGTTGTGGTGAAACGGTATTGCCGGCGGTATCGTGATACGCGGTGCAAATTTTTACACTTTGCAAACCGTCGAGCACATCCAGTTTGGTGAGACACAAACCGGATACGCTGTTGATCTGGATGGCTTTGCGCACAGCCACTGCATCAAACCAGCCGCAGCGACGTTGACGGCCAGTCGTTGCACCGAATTCATGACCCACTGTGCCGAGATGTTTGCCGATGGTGTCGCCTTTATCTGTTGCTGCGTCATAAGGCAGCTCCGTTGGAAATGGACCGGAGCCCACGCGTGTGGTGTAAGCCTTGGTAATGCCGAGCACATAATCCAGATACAGCGGGCCGAAACCGGAACCGGTAGCGGTGCCACCGGCAGTGGTGTTGGATGAAGTGACAAACGGATAGGTGCCGTGATCAATATCCAGCAATGAACCCTGTGC
Organism: Pseudomonadales bacterium; assembly: GCA_035456205.1. Lineage (GTDB taxonomy): Bacteria > Pseudomonadota > Gammaproteobacteria > Pseudomonadales > UBA7239 > UBA7239. The sequence continues at coordinate 11,679 of DATIDQ010000175.1, read as the reverse complement.
ACCCTCAAACAGAATATTTGCACCACGAGCACGAGCATCGTGCAGGATTGCTGTTACATCAGCCATCATCGGTAAAATTTCTTTGGCTTGTGCCAGTACTTCATCCAGTGTTTTCTGGAAATCCACTGCGGGCACTTTGTAATATTCGGTCAGCATGAAATTGTGGTATTCCATGACGTCACGCAGTTTTTCGGCGAGCATTTTTTCATTGCGCAGATCACCGAGCCGCAAACCGCGGCGAGCCACTTTATCTTCATAAGCAGGGCCAATGCCGCGCCCGGTGGTGCCGATTTTTGCACTGCCTTTGGCGGCTTCACGCGCCTGATCCAGCGCAACATGGTGCGGGAGAATCAGCGGGCAAGCGGGTGATAAACGCAGACGTTCACGCACCGGAATGCCGCTGGCTTCCAGATTTTTAATTTCTTTCAACAATGCATCCGGTGCCAGTACTACACCATTGCCGATCAAACACAGCACGCCATCGCGCAGTACGCCGGATGGAATCAGATGCAATACGGTTTTCTTGCCGTCGATCACCAGTGTGTGACCTGCATTGTGGCCGCCTTGAAAACGCGCGACCAGTTCAGCCTGATCCGTCAGCAAATCGACAATCTTGCCTTTGCCTTCATCGCCCCATTGGGTTCCTAAAACAACAATATTTTTACCAACAACTTTATCGGCTTGAATTTTGCCCACAGTGGTACTCCGCTTGCGTTTAATACAAAAATTTCAGGAAAGGGGTTTGATCTGGTATTGCGAATTGATCAGCACCAGTTCGCGATCGCACGCGGGATCGCGTATTTCACCGCTGCCGCTGGCAATCACACGTTCGCCATTGGCGCGCAAGGCACTAATGGCTTGCCATTGTCCGGCAGAACCGTCCAGTGTTACCCATATTGGTTTGGTGTGCTGTGCTGTGACGTTGCCGAGATCCATCAGATGTTTCAGATCTGCACTGAAGCCGCTGGCAGGTCGCGCGCGCCCGAATGCTGCGCCAAAGTTGTCGTAGCGGCCTCCATTGGCAATTGCCTCGCCGGCACCTGTTACGTACAGAGCGAATACCACACCCGTGTGGTAGTGATAACCGCGCAACTCCGAGAGATCAAAATACAGTTTCACGTCTGGCGCGCGCTGGGTGATGCAGACAGCAATTTGTTCGAGCTGGGTAATGGCGTCACGCACGGCGGCAGGAGCCCGGGCAAGTGCTGCATCGGCGAGAGAAAGAATACTGCGATCACCTTTCCAGCCCGGCATAGCCAATAGCAATTCAGCGGCGATGGTATTCGTCACGCTGGCGCTGACAAAAGCCTTTAATTCAGTGGTCGCTTTGCGTTGCAGGATATCGAACAGAACCTGTTCCTGTTCAGCATCGAGTTGCGCCAGTTCAACCAGACCGCGAAAAATACCGACATGTCCAAGATCCAGTGTCACCCCCTGGATGCCGGCCACACGGGCGGTTTCCAGCAACAGGGAAATCACTTCGCAATCGGCTTCTATGCCGGCCACGCCATAAAACTCGCAACCGATCTGGATAGGCGAGCGCGAGGCCAGCGCTGTTTTCGGACGGGCGTGCAAGGTGCTGCCGGCGTAACAAAGGCGGGTGGCTCCGGAGCGGATCAGGCCATGGGCATCGATACGGGCGGTTTGTGGTGTGATATCGGCGCGCACACCCATCAGGCGACCAGACAGTTGATCGGTCAGCTTGCAGGTTTGCAGGTCGAGGTCGTGATTGCCGCTCACCAGCAGGGACTCGGTGAATTCCACCAGAGGAGGCATGACCAGCTCGTAACCCCAGCGGCTATACAAATCAAGCAGTTGTCGACGCAAATGCTCGGCGCGTGCAGCCTGTGCGGGTAACAATTCTTCGATGCCATCCGGCAATAACCAGCGATCAGCGATGCTCATGTCAAACCTGTCTGACTGTCGGGAGTAGATTGTCCGGCACAAAGGCGGGACACAAAAAAGCCGGGGTGCCCCGGCATGGCGAGCTATGATACACCAAGATTTCGGGTGGGTTAATGGATTCCACCCGGTTTGGGGAAGTCCGAGGGGTGACTCATCAGAATTTTGTTGGGATTATGTTGGCTATGTGAACAGGGTGGAGCAGGTGTATGGGACAGTTTGATTACGTAAAGAAAAAACGTGAAGAGGTGGATGTTATTCCGGCCAACATCGTGCCTTTTGTCCGCAAAGTGATGAAATTCTACACGCGCCTGAACGTCTGGGTATTCAAGAAAAGCAACGGCAAGTGGATGAACAAGTTTCCCGGTGGTGCGCCTATCTGTCTGGTGGGCATGACAGGCCGCAAGACCGGCCAACGCAGGGAAGTGATGTTGATCCATCTGCCGCATGGCAACAATAAATTGCTGGTGGCTTCACAAGGTGGGCTGGATATTGATCCGGTGTGGTACAAAAATATCATGAGTAATCCGCAGGTGGATATCATGGTAGACGGCTTCACAAAACATTACGTAGTACATCAGGCTACTGCAGAAGAAAAGCGCGATTTGTGGCCACACCTGTTGTCGCTGTATCCGGATTTTGATGAGTATCAAGCTCGTACAGATCGCGATATTCCTGTTCTGGTTTGTACGCCTGCCAATGGTTGATCTGTTTTGACCGTTCCGGCTACATCTGTTCTTGATCGTGCGGCAGAAATTATTGCTGCGTTTGTACCTGATCAGGATTTAGTCGATTTGCTGACCCAGTTGCAACAGGAGCTGGGTTTTATTCCACCACAAACCGTTGCATTGATCGCGGATGTTACCGGTGTTGAGCGCCCGGCTATTTATCGTGCGATTGAACTCGCGCCGTCGTTTACCTTGCGCCCACCCGGCAAGCATCTGCTCTATATCTGTTCGGCGGATAATTGTTGTTCAAAGGGTGGATTGGCCTTGGCCGCAACAGCAAAGCGTGTGTTGGGTGTCGATTACTACCAGTGTGATGCGAACCAGAACGTGCGTATGGAACCGTTTCGTTGTCTGGGTAATTGCGTCAATGGCCCGAATATTTCACTCGATAATGTTGTGCAAGGACCGATGACGCCGGAAAAGTTGGAAGCCACACTATTGGCTTTATTAAAGTGCTCGTGATTTTATAAAATAAACAGGGGCTTAGCTGGTCTGATCGACTGGATACGTCACTCGCCATTCTTCAAAGCCGCCATCCACACTGTAAACCTCCACAAAACCCTGGTTGCCAAAAAAATCAGCCGCACCCTGGCTGCTGTGACCGTGGTAGCAAAACACCAGCAACGGTTTTTCAAAATCAGCCTGTGCCAAAAACTCATTGACGTTGCTGTTATTGACGGAAATCGCGCCGGTAACATGCGCTGAGGCAAAAGAGCCAGGATCACGAATATCAATGATGGTCACTTCGCGTGACTCCATCATCTGTTTGGCAGCGCTGCCTGCGATACAGGTAAAACTCATCTTGGATTCCTCAGAAGTTAAAAAATAATATTCAGGAAGAGCAACTGATTTCCAGATGCTTGCCCCAATCCGGTGGAAAAGCAGCATAGCGTTCAAATGCCAGGTGTTCGTCAAAAGGATTCTGTAATACCTGCAGCAGGTTTTCCACCTCGCTGAAATCCTGTTGTTTTTCTGAATTCCTCTTCTGTGCCAGTTCAATAGCTTGCTGGGCCAGATAGTTGCGCAGGATAAATTTCGGATTGGCGGTTTTCATACGTGCGCAGCGTTCTGCATCAATGCTGTTTTCGGCCGAGAGGCGAGCTATATATTGATTAGCCCAACGATCAAATCCCTCGCGGTCTATAAACAGATCCCGCACGGCAGCGTTATCTCCGGCCATTGAAAAACTACAAAGCCTGCGGAATAAAATGGTGTAATCCACATGGCTTTGTTGCATCAGGGTAAGCAGCTGGCCGAACAACATCGTGTCGGCCTCTTGCGCAGTCTGCAGGCCCAGCTTAGTGCGCATTAACTGCAGGTAATGTTGCTCGATCGTGGGTTGATAAGAGCCCAGAATGTCTCGCAACGTTTCAATCGGAATCAATGGTGATAATGCATGCGCCAATGCATTGCAGTTCCACAAGCCTATTGAGGGCTGCTGGTTAAATGCATAGCGGCCAGTATGGTCGGAATGGTTACAGATAAACTCCGGGTTGTAGTCATCCAGGAATCCGAAAGGCCCATAATCAAAGGTTTCACCGAGAATCGACATATTGTCGGTATTCATTACACCGTGCGCAAATCCTACGCTCTGCCAGTGTGCCATCAATCTGGCTGTGCGCGTGACCACTTGCTGTAGAAAATCAGCATAAGGATTTGCTGCTGTTCTTGATGTGGGATAGTGATTGTCAATGACAAAATCAGCCAGTTGCTGCAATGCGTCATGCTGTTGTGTGTAGAAAAAATATTCGAAAGAACCGAAACGAATATGTGACGGTGAAACACGAATCACCATTGCGCCAGTTTCTGTTTGTTCGCGATAAACCGGTTCCTCACTGGTAATCAGCGCCAGTGCGCGCGTGGTGGGAATACCAAGTCCGTGCATGGCTTCAGAACAGAGAAATTCACGAATGCTGGAGCGCAACACGGCGCGACCATCACCTTGACGGGAATATGGAGTGGGGCCTGCGCCTTTCAACTGGATTTCAAAATGTTGGTCAGCGTTATGGATCTCACCCAGTAAAAGTGCGCGCCCATCGCCTAACCTGGGATTGTAGTAGCCGAACTGATGGCCGGAATACACCATAGCCAATGAGGGAAAGGGGGTTGGCAAAATGCCGTTAAATGTGTGGAGCGCTGATTCGGTTGCCAAGTCTTGTATGTCGAGCCCCAACAGCGTTGCAGTTGATGGCGAGTGTGCAGCCCAGCGTGCGGCACGCAGTGGCAGAATACGCACTGGTGAATAGAATGTTTCACCCAGTGCAGCAAAACGGGTAGGGCAGAGGGGTAGGTTCACATTAGCAATTCCGGTAAAGTGCTTTGCATATTGTAAAAGCAGGTGCTTTTCTTGGCGACGCCACAAAATGTAAGGGCTATGAGGCAAAGATAACAGTGATTATAAAATTGAATGCTCTGAAATGGCATGCTACACCGTTACGACACATGCTGACATTATTGGTTCTGCTGAGTCTTGCCGTAGCGGCAAGAATACGAGTTGTTTTTCTGGATTTTAACTCGTTGGTGACGTACTACTTACAAGATGACGGGTTTTACTATTACAAAATTGCCGCCAATATTTTCAATCTGCACCGTGTTACCTATGATGGCGAGCAACTGTCTAATGGATACCATCCTTTATGGTTGGCGTTGATAACACTGTTTTACACACCGGCTAATGATGGTATTGATTTTGTTTATCGCGCACAGTGGTTGATGTTGTGCTGCGCCCTGTTAACAGTCGTGGCACTGTATATCACATTGTTGCGGGTGCGAGCCGGCTGGTTTCCCTCCGCAATCGTGACAGCTGTTTTTTGTGTGCATGCTTATTTTGTCGACATGCAGATGAATGGACTGGAGACGTCACTCAATACACTGATGTTGTTGCTGATTTTTAATGCGTTCCTGACAGTCTTCTTGCAGCCTGATTCCTCTTTGAACAGGTACATCTATTTTGGTGTGATAGTGGCAGGAGCATTTCTTGCGAGAACGGATAATGGCATTACGCTTTTGCTGCTGTTCTGTGTGCTTGCATGGCAAACTCGAAGGAGTGCTATGCAGTATTGGCCCCGTATTTTTTTGAGTGGAGTTCTTGCAGCATTGTTGGTTTCTCCCTGGTTGATATGGAACCAGGTAAACTTTGGCAGCTTGATCCAGACTAGCGGAAAACTGGAGACAATATATTGGGGTGAGCCACATTTTGATCTTGGAAGAACGGTCTATAGTCTGGCTTTGACTCCACCGCGAGTGTATGAAAAATTAAAATTTTTCTGGAGTATTTTTTTTGCCCCACTTCCAGATCCGTCATATTTTTCAGCTGTTTTTATGGTCTGGTTTGCAATTAGCATGTCTTTGATGATATTCAGTAATCGCAGTACACCTGCATTACGTGCCCTGGCTTTTTTCTGCATTGCTATGGCTGCAGTTTTTTCTTATAACGCAGGCATACGTAATCTGGTTCGTATGTGGTATTACGTGCCGGTCGGGCTTTTTTCCTTGTTGTCTATTGCCGGTTTTAGTGCCTGGTTCCGGAATTTTTTGAAGAGCCGTGTGTCAGAAAGTACTGCCACAGTAATTCCTGTTTGTATCTTGTTGCTTTGGTTTGCGAGTGTTGTATGGCTGTATTCGCCGGCTAAATTGTCGGGAATAGCATCGGAGCGCTCTCCGCATCTGGTTGTGGCTGACTGGATTCAGGCCAATACGCCGCCAGATGCCATAATAGGTTCAATGAACTCGGGTATTCTGAGTTATCTCGCGCAACGGAAAGTCATTAATCTGGATGGTGTGGTTGATCAGCGTTCCTTGAAGGCGCATTGGGAAAAAAATGAAATTGCCTATATCCATGAACGGGGCATTCGTTATCTGGTTGATAATGATGGTGCGCTCAGGATATTTTGCCATGAAAACCCTTTGCATACCTGCAAAATAGTATTCACCTTTGGTATCCAGGCTAATCCGAGCAGGGTAGTGCAGATTGTGGATAAAAATTAAGAGCCCGTTTTAGAGCCATCGCCATCCATGTTTTGAAAAGAAGACCCGTCCTGATTTTGCGAATTGCTGGATATGCCACCATCCTTTACGTGCGGCATGGCCACCATCGTGAATAATTTTCATTTGTGGCACAAACACAATCAAAGCATGCTGCCGCAGGCGAACAGACAGGTCAAAATCCTCGAAATAAAGGAAATAGTCTTCGCAAAACCCATTCAGTTTTTGTAATAACTCTGTGCGCAGTAGCATGCAGCAACCGCTGGCAATCTCTACGTGAGTTGAAGGCGTGTCTGATAAATATTCACTATGCATTTCGTAGTGTGCAAGGCGCTTTGCAAACAAGCGACGCAGCCATGCTGGTGCAAATCCCCGCAATAGAAAATCCAGAACAGTTGGGTAACGTTTTGATAGAAATAACGGCTCGCCATGCTCGTTGACCCCGTAGGGCGTTACCATGCCGGCTTCTGGATGTGCCTGCATATAGTGAAGGCCACCAATCAGTGCATCGGGCGCCAGATACACATCAGGATTCAGGATCAGGTGAAAATCTCCACCCTGATTCATGCACATATTGTGTGCGCGTCCATAGCCAAGATTGGTTTCCGCCTGCACAAAACGTAGGGCGTCAACACCGTGCAGTTTTGTAAACAAGTGAGAGAACCGATCACCGTCTTCACCGGCGGCATTGTCTACTATGGCCAGGGTGATGCGGGCAACCGGCAATGTATTGCGCAATTGGCGAATGCTCTCGAGCAGACAATCACGAAAGCGCTGCACATTCATACTGTCGCAGCGGAACAGTACTGCGGTAATAGACAGGTACACAGGAGAGAAGTTGTTATTTGAAAGCATGGCGGAATTGTAGAGCATTGCCGCAGGTCTGTATCCATTGCCGACAGGGTGCAATATTCAGCTGCTCTGTTTATTATGCGGATCTATCTGATAACAATTGATTGATAAAGTATGAAAAAGGATAGGCCCCAGAGAGTCCTGTGTGTGCTTGGTATGCACCGCTCCGGCACCAGTTGTTTGACAGGTTCGCTGCAGCAAGGTGGTTTGTTTCTTGGAAAGCACCACACGTGGAACGAATACAATCGCAAAGGTAACCGCGAAAATCAGGATGTGGTTAACCTGCATGAAGCCGTTTTCAAAGCCAATGGCCTGAGCTGGAAAAAACCGGTTCCAGCGGGTGTCGATGCGTCTACAGCACCTTCAATTCCAGTGTGGGAAGTACAGCATCTGGAGCGTGGCAGGGAAATCCTGGCAGAATATGCGGACAAAGCTTTGTGGGGATTCAAGGATCCCCGTACGTTGATTGTGTTGGATGGCTGGCATCAGTTAGTGCCGGATATGGAATTTGTGGGCATATACCGGCACCCGATGGCAGTGGCGCAATCATTAGCCAGCCGCCCCGCCATGCCTGTCTCCATCGAAGAAGGATTGAACATGTGGTACATGTACAATCGGGAGCTCTTGCGTGAGTATCAACGGCACGCATTTCCCATCGTGTGTTTTGACTGGAGTGAAGAGCATTTTCACCGCGCACTGGATGTATTACACGCGCAGCTAGGGCTTCGCCCCATTCCGCCAGAAGAGCGTTTTTATACCAGTGAATTGCATAAGCAGTCTGCTGACCAGGCTGCAGATTTACCACCACATATCCGCACACTTTACGAACAGCTCGAACAGATTGCGATGCCCCATGAATGATACCCACATAGACAAGCAGCCCACCCCCAAGGGCATACCTAATTCGCCGCAGCCTATCAAATGGTTTGATTCTGCTATCCCATCCATTAAACGTGATGGTATTGATTATCTGACAGGTACAGCGCCGCGGGTTTCTGTTGTGGTCATGGTGTACAAAATGCCTGAGCAGGCAAAGAAAACGCTCTACTCACTCAGTGCGGCTTATCAGAGAGGTATCACGGAAAGTGATTATGAAGTGATTGTGATGGAGAACCCATCGTCCAGCATGCTGGGAAAAACCGATGCTGAAAAATGGGGCAATAATTTCCGTTATTTTGAATACCCTGAAGCGTTACCCACTCCGGTTAATGCAATGAATTTTGGTGCATCGCAAGCGCGTGGTCGTATGATCGCTGTCATGATTGACGGCGCACGCATGGTGTCTCCCGGTATTATTAATTACATCATCGCTGCCGAGCGTTTGCATTCTGATGTGATAGTAGCGGTGCCCGGATACCATCTTGGTGTGAAAGTACAGCAGGAAGCGATGCTGGAAGGTTACGATGAGGCATTCGAACAAACACTACTGGAAAAAATCCGGTGGCCAGAAGATGGCTACCGTTTATTTGAAATTTGTTGTTTGTCAGGCACCAGCGCTGGCGGATATCTGAAACCTTTAGGTGAAAGTAATGTATTGGCCATGCCGCGGGCAATATGGGATAAGCTCGGTGGTTACGATCCGGGTTTTACCGAAACCGGCGGTGGACAATGCAATCTTGATTTGCACAAACGCGCGGTCGAATTGCCGGAAACTGTGTTGGTGACATTGATTGGAGAGGGATCTTTTCACCAGTTTCACGGTGGAATTACTACCGGTACAAAAGGTGAAGAGCGTTTGAAGGCCATGCAGGATCACTTTAACCAATATGCTGAATTACGTGGGCAAGCTTACACTCCGCCACTTAACCGGAGTATTTTTTTGGGGTCGTTACCCGATTGCGCTTTGCGGTTTGTTCGCCACTCTGCCAGTGTAGTAATGAAAAATCGTGGCGATATACCTAGAGACTGGAAATAAAGGGGCTGGAAATCATCTGATGCGTAATCCCGGTTTGTCGATTATCGTGATTGTCTACAACATGCCACGACAGGCCATGAATACCCTGTTAAGTCTGGCATTGCCTTACCAAAAAAATGTGGCAGTGGATGATTACGAGGTGATCGTTGTCGAAAATTGCTCGGATCATCAACTCAATGCAGCTGATGTTGCCGCGTTAGGGCCCCAATTTCGTTATTTTCTGCGTGATGAAAAAGGTGTTTCCCCGGCACCTGCGGTTAACTTTGCTTTTGCACAATGTCGCGGCAACCAGATTGGCCTCATTATTGATGGTGCTCGCATGGTGACACCGCGCGTGATTGAGTACGCCATGCTAGGTGCAAAAATATCACAGCAGGCTTTAGTGATGGTTCCCGGTTACCACTTGGGAGAAAAAGATCAGAAATTTCATTTACAAACAGGTCATAGCGAAGAACTGGAAATAGAAAAATTGACCGCCATGGCGTGGCAAGACAATGGTTACCGCCTGTTCAAGTGGGCCTGCTGGAGTTCCAGTAATCAGCGTGGTTATTTGCAGCCGATGCAGGAATGCAGTGCGCTGTTTTGTTCGGCAGAAAACTTTCGCAGTATTGGTGGAGCAGATGAGCGCTTTGACCAACCTGGTGGTGGTTCTATCAATCTATATTTGTATCGCAAACTGGGAATGTTGCCGGAAATCCAGTTGTTTGTGCTGCCGGGCGAAGGTTCTTTTCATCAGTTTCATGGTGGCATTACCACGCAAGAACTTGCTGAAGATGATGTGCGCAAGGCTGTGTTGAAATCCTTTGATACGCGTCTGGAAGAAATCTGGGGCGCACCTTTCAAGGCATTGACCCGCGAACCTATGTTACTAGGTGCAGTAACACATTGGGCTCAACCGTTTCTGGAGAAATCATCTGATATGGCTAGTCAGCGTTTTACGCGATTGAAGCTGAATAAAAAGCCATTCTGGGACGATGATGTGTCATTTCCACGGTTTACTGAAAATGCAGTCAGCGGTCTTGATGATGGCTATCAACCTCCGGATATTATGAAGCGCAACAGTCAGCAGGGTTTTAATGACAATTGATATCAGCCGTTATTCTGGCTGAAAAAATCTGCAAGATTGTGTTCTCTTTTCCATGTCATCAGATCATCAACCGCCTCATTGAAACGAATAACAACATCCGGCAGGTGCTCTGTCATGCTTTTTTTAATCAGTGTTTCCATCGCGCTGCAGCAATTTCTTAATTCGGTGACACCGCAATAACAGCTAGAGCCATGCAGTTTATGAATATACGTTACAGCCAATGGCATGTCATCGTTTGAAATTGCTGCGTTAATCAACTCTCGCTCTTCTTCGAGTCTGCTGAATAATATCTCAAGCATTTCAATGGCAATATCTGCCCTGTTGCCACTGGCTTGCAGGGCGGCGGAGCGGTCAACACAATGTTTCAATGTGTTGACGAGAATGGTATGTCTGATGGGGTGGGAAGCAATGTTTGCGTGTGTTTTTTGTGGTTTGTGCCATTTTTCCAGCATGTGCGCTAACTGCTGTTCACTGGCAGGTTTGCTGAGGTAATCATCCAGTCCGGACGTTAGCATGTGTTGGCGTTGCTCAGCGAGTGCATGTGCCGTTAGTGCAATAATGGGCGTATGCTTTCCGCTGGAGGTTTCCAGTTGTCGAATTTTTCGTGTTGCTTCTATGCCGTCCATCATTGGCATCTGTATGTCCATAAATACCAGTGCAATATTTTCTGTTTTCCTGAAAATGGCCACTGCATCTATGCCATTACTGGCCTCGATGACTATAGCGCCCAACTCTTGCAGCATCGTACTGATTAATTTGAGATTGGAGGGGTTGTCGTCTACGGCGAGCACAACAGGGAAATGATTCGACTCCCGTTGAATGTTGCTGGTCTTTTCCTGAGTCACTGCAGGAGGTCCCACTTTTAATGCATCACAGAGTGCTTCAGAAAGCCTGTTTTCCGTAATGGGTTTTGACAACAAACCGATTTTATTGCTGCATGCGTTTGCCAGTTCCTGTCGTGCAGAAGTAGGGATGCATAGCAGAATGGGGCAGCGGTGATGTGCATCCAGACTAATGGCGGTCTGGATCAATTGCTGGATTTCCTGTTGGTCATAACGTACAGACAGCCCCAATAAAATAGCGTCCACCGGATGTTCACTGCCAGCATAACGGTCCAGTGCAGGGACAATTTGTTCGAGACTGTCAGCCAGAATCGGTTGTGCACCCCAGGCGGTCAGGGAATGGCTGATGGTCAATCGGCACAGGCGTTC
>DATIDQ010000174.1:0-2958 GCA_035456205.1 Pseudomonadales bacterium | reverse complement strand
ATCGCTCTACACCGGCCTCAACATTTTAAACACCGTGGAACGCAATATTTCCACGGCGGAAGATCCGGTAGAGATCAACCTTGAAGGTATCAATCAGGTCAACGTAAATGCGCGTATTGGCCTTGGCTTCGCGGAAGCGCTACGGGCATTCCTGCGACAAGACCCGGACATCATCATGGTGGGTGAGATCCGGGATCTGGAAACAGCCAACATCGCGATCAAGGCGGCACAGACCGGTCACATGGTTATGTCCACCCTTCACACCAACTCAGCGCCTGAAACACTGACACGCCTACTGAATATGGGAGTGCCTTCTTTTAACCTCGCCACCTCAGTCAACCTGATTATCGCTCAACGTCTAGCTCGCAGATTGTGTCCCTCCTGCAAACAGCCTGCCACTGACATTCCTGAAGCGGTGCTACAGGAAGAAGGGCTGCTGGATTGCGGTATTCCCAGGGAAGAAATCACTGTATTCAAGCCAGTAGGTTGCGAACTTTGCAGCAATGGTTATAAAGGCCGGGTGGGCGTTTATGAAGTCGTGAAAATTACACCGCGCATTGCCAGAATAATTATGGAAGAGGGCAATGCCATACAAATAGCAGACGCCGCCAGAGAAGAAGGTTTTTACAATCTCCGGGCTTCAGGATTGCGGAAATGCGCCTGGGGCCTTTCAAGTCTCGAAGAAATAAACCGGGTTACCAAGGATTAAACCATGGCCACTACAACAGTCAAAAAAAATGCTAAACCAGCACCTAAAGCGGCCACTAAAAAGCCTAAGGTCAAGGAACCGGATCTTTATTTCTGGGAAGGCAAAAATCAGAAAGGGCAAGTCGTTCGCGGAGAAATCAAAGCGAGATCCCTTACAGAAGTAAAAACACAACTGCGCAAACAAGGGCAGACCAACCCCAAAATCAAGAAAAAATCCACTCCACTTTTTGGTGGTGGCAAAGCTGTACAACCACAAGATATTGCCGTCTTTGTGCGGCAGATGGCCACCATGATGAAAGCCGGCGTACCGCTGGTGCAATCGTTTGAACTGGTAGCAGACGGTCTGGAAAACCAGAACATGCGCAAAATGGTCTTGAGTATTCGTGATGATGTATCTGGCGGTGGCAGCTTCGGTAGTGCCCTGCGAAGATTTCCAAAATATTTTGATGAACTTTTTTGTAGCCTTGTAGAATCCGGTGAACAGTCCGGTACGCTGGAAACCATGCTGGATCGGGTCGCCACCTACAAAGAAAAAACAGAAGCATTGAAGAAAAAAATCAAAAAAGCACTCACTTATCCTATTGCAGTTATGGCGGTTGCTTTTATCGTTACCGGTATTCTTCTGGTAAAAGTTGTGCCTGTATTTGCTGACACATTCTCATCGTTTGGCGCCAACTTGCCAGCATTTACTTTATTTGTGTTACATCTGTCTGAAATAGCTCAAGCACATTGGTGGAAACTTCTGGCGGTGGCAGTGGTAGCCGGTATAGCGTTCTCGAGAGCCAAGGCGAGCAGTCCTACCTTTGCTGATGCCGTGGACCGCGTGACACTCAAAGCTCCTATTGTCGGCATGATCGTGAATGAAGCAGTTGTTGCACGTATCGCACGCACATTATCAACAACATTTTCTGCCGGTGTGCCCTTGGTTGAAGCACTGGACTCTGTCTCTGGCGCCGCTGGCAATGCGGTTTACCGTGATGCAGTGAAACGCGTGAGAGATGACGTTACCGGCGGCACCATGATCAACGTCGCACTGCGCAGTGTCGGCGTTTTCCCCACGCTTTTGATACAGATGTGTGCCATCGGTGAAGAATCCGGCTCTCTGGATACCATGTTAGATAAAGTAGCCACGCACTACGAAGCGGAAGTTGATAACAAGGTTGACAACCTGACAGCTTTGCTGGAACCCCTGATTATGTCTGTGTTGGGTATTCTCGTTGGCGGTCTGATGATTGCGATGTATATGCCTATCTTCCAGTTAGGCTCTGTTGTTTAACCAAGCGTGGGAGTTCTGCACCTACTACAAACCGAACAGGCACTGCTCGCTCTGATAGCGATGGTGCTAGGGTGCACCGTCGGCAGCTTTCTGAATGTCGTTTGCCTGCGTCTGCCAAAAATGATGGAGCGAGACTGGCATGTACAGTGTTGCGAATTGCTCGACACACCTGTAGAGCCTTCTGAACCTTTTAATCTGGCGTTTCCTGCGTCGCGCTGTCCGCAGTGCGGGCACAATATCCGCGCATGGGAAAATATCCCCGTCATCAGTTATGTATTTTTGCGTGGGCGTTGTTCTGGCTGCCAGACGCCTATTTCTAAACGCTATCCCCTGGTTGAATTTGCTTGTGGCTTACTCAGTGCTGTGGTGGCCTGGCATTTCGGTGCCACATGGCAATGCGCTGCCGCTTTGGGGCTGACATGGGCGTTGCTGACGTTAGCTATCATCGATTTTGACACCCAGCTTCTCCCCGACGACATTACCCTGCCGCTGCTATGGGCAGGTCTTCTGCTCTCCTCTTTGGCAGGTATTTTTGCACCCCTGCAGGATGCCGTTATCGGAGCCATGGCAGGCTACCTGATTCTGTGGTGTGTCTATTGGCTATTCAAACTGATCACCGGTCGCGAAGGCATGGGGTATGGTGACTTCAAATTACTGGCCGCGTTAGGTGCCTGGCTGGGCTGGCAAGCGCTTCCACAGATCATTCTATTGTCCTCACTGGTGGGGGCCGTATTCGGTATTGCCATGATTATTTTCCGGGGACGTGACCGGCAAATCCCCATGCCCTTCGGCCCCTATCTCGCATCCGCCGGCTGGATTTCACTGCTCTATGGTAGTGAAATCAGTCACTGGTACATGGGGATCAGTGGCTTGGGCCGTTAGGTTTTTTGGCCATGACTTACATCATCGGACTCACTGGTGGCATTGGCAGTGGCAAGACTGCTGTATCAGATTATTTCTCCAGCCTGGGCGTC
>DATIDQ010000173.1:0-13873 GCA_035456205.1 Pseudomonadales bacterium | reverse complement strand
GATATGCCGCGCAAAGGCGATGATTATGTGCATCGTATCGGGCGCACCGGGCGCGCTGGCAATGAAGGGTTGGCGATCTCCTTGATCGGGCCGCATGAATGGAATTTGATGTCCAGCATCGAGCGCTATCTGAAACAGAATTTCGAGAAACGTTTTATCAAGGAATTGAAAGGCACGTATAACGGCCCGAAAAAACTGAAGGCGTCTGGCAAGGCCGCTGGCAGCAAGAAGAAAAAAACCGACAAGAAAACCGATAGTAAAAAAACGGGCGATAAAAAACATAGCGCCAAAAAAGATGCCGGCAAGAAACCGGAAAATAAAAAAGCCGCCGCACTTGCAAGTGATAAGTCGCGCGATGGTTCCGCACCACTAAAACGTAAACCCGCGCCAAGTGCATAAATAAAAAAGCCCCGCAATGCGGGGCTTTTTAGTGGAACAGCTGGGTTACTCCGGGATGATGTAGCGCAGGATAGCGAAATCACCGCTGGATTCACCGGCAACAACCCATTTCTTGTCGGGTTGTTGTAACAGGGCATATGCATCATCATCGCCTGTGGCGCTGATCGTGGTCACCAATGCCCCCCATAAACCGCCATCGCCTCCGTCAAACAGTGCCAGCGCAATGTCCTTGCCGTAACTGCCATTGTCACTGTAGCCGGCGACAACCAGCGAGCCGTCGGCTCGTTGCACTACCGAGCGCGCTTCATCATTGCCGGAACCTATAGAAGTTGTCATTTTGCCATTTGAGCCAAAACTTGTGTCCAACGTACCGTCACTGTTGTAGCGCGCCAATGCAATGTCCTTGTTGCCAGAAACTGTTGCAGAGCCAGCTACGACTAGTTTTCCATCGGTTTGCTGAATGACGGAAAAAGCTCTTGCAGATGACTGTATGGCAGTTATCGCTTTGCCATCAGAGTCAAACGAAGGGTCGGCAGCGCCAGTTGCAACATTGAAGCGAGCAACAACAAAACCAGTGCCGTTATAACCAGCGGCCACTAATTTGCCATCTGCTTGTTGGATTATGGAATTGGCGACCGTTCCAGCACTAATCACTCTACCATTTGTGCCGAATGGTGTGTCCAGCGAGCCATCAAGGTTGTAACGAACGAGAGCAAGTAGCGAGGTTGGGCCATATGGCATAGAACCTGCGATTACCAGCTTCCCGTCGGATTGTTGCACAACGGCATTGGCAACAGACATCAGAGACGTTTTTGCAATGCCGTCTGTGCCAAAAGCGGTATCCAGCGTTCCATCGGTGTTGTAGCGTACAAGTGCTGCTTGACCGTTGGCATTTCCAACTGCAAGTATTTTGCGTACATCATTGGGATCTGCTGCAAGCACAATGACTGCATTTGCATTATCACTGCCTGTGCTTACTGGCGTGACTACCTTGCCCCCAGTACCAAAATTTGTATCTAGTGAGCCGTCATCGTTATAACGTGTTAATGCAAAATCATAATTGCTGTCGGTATAACTAGAGCCAGCTACGACCAGTTTTCCATCGTTCTGGCGGGCAACTGCACGGCCAGTGTCTGTGCCAATGTTTGTTACAGAAAACCCCCAGTTGTTTCCTGATGGGTCATGGAAGCCGTCTATATCCAGAAAAACATCGCTCAGGATTGGCCTATGATCAAGACTATCTTCAATTCCGTCATTGTCATCATCGGTATCGCACGCATCACCTTGTGCGTCACCATCGTGATTTGCTTGTGATGTGTTTGCAGTAAGCGGGCAATTATCAACGCCATCGAGAATGGTGTCGTTGTCATCATCCGGATCGCATGCATCACCAAGCGAGTCGTTATCGTGGTTGTCTTGACTAGTGTTTATAACGGATATGCAGTTGTCTGACCGATTGACAATCGTATCTGAATCGTAGTCCTCATCGCCATCCAGTGTTTCATCGCCATCGGTATCCGTGCTTGTAGGGGATGTTCCAATTTCATATTCTTGCTGGTTGGTTAGGCCATCTTCATCTCTATCGCCGTTTGGATCGGGAACAGGAATTGTTATACCCATTAAATGCACTTCATACGGTGCGAGAGTTGACACCACAAAAAAATGTTTTAAACCC
Organism: Pseudomonadales bacterium; assembly: GCA_035456205.1. Lineage (GTDB taxonomy): Bacteria > Pseudomonadota > Gammaproteobacteria > Pseudomonadales > UBA7239 > UBA7239. The sequence continues at coordinate 11,799 of DATIDQ010000173.1, read as the reverse complement.
AGAGGTTGTGCTTCTGGGTTGGCATCGACGAAACCTGAAGGAAGCAGGCGAATACCATAAAATACACCAGTCCAGTCCATCCAGCCAGCATCCATCTCGCCATTGTTCAATGCGTTAGGGTAAACAGTACAATCATAAGAACTTTGCTCTGGTGTTGCGTCGTGGTCTGGGTTCGCCACAGCCACATGCACCCAATTACAGTATGGGTTGTTCCTGGTTGTATCATCTTTCGCAACACCGCCAAGAATAGATACTGGGGCTGTCCAATGCCCATTTATTAGAGTGTCTGACATCGAATAAAATATTTTTGGCTCTTCAAGATTCATCAAAGTACTCAAGTAATCGACCCCTTCAGTGCAAGATTTTTGACCGCTCCATTTGAACTCATCTGAAACGACGCGGCACAATGTAATAATAAGGTCATTGCCCGTATTTGCGTAAACCGCTAACCACTTTTTATATTGAGGTAACCACTGTATTGAGTAAAAGGAAACGTAATCTGAGCCGGAAAATGGGGATTTATGATAACCAGAGCCATCATTGGGAAGATTAATCGGCACAGCATTTTGTTCATCTTCCGACCAACTTGTACCATTCCAATACTGGACAGTAACAGCAGAAGGAGAAATGCTTGGATCCCAATTCTCTAAAGATAAAGCAGTATAATTAGACAGGTCTGTCTTGAGTATTCTTAGTGCGTATGGCCCTTCTGTGTGAAGATAATCAGGTTTCCCAAGAATATAAATATAATTAGAATCATTATCTGGAATACCTGTTATCGCACCATCATTCGGGCTATCTACCGCAACAGGGTTTAAGAACTTTCCGGGATCTTTATGGCCATTTCCCGCCACATCATTCCCATATCCGGCCACTCTCAATATGGCGTTGAATTTCGCACCGGTTTCACTTGTACTTTCTTTTGTTAATAAAATACCTCCGTTGGAAGGGTTTGCATTGTCGGGCCTGTCATACAGCATATAAAGTGTGTCGTTAACATTAAATGCGTCGACAGGCACATCAAACCCATCATCCGTTCCAGAAGCTGCTGAATTCGTTATCTTTATCGGATCCCAGCCTGTCCCTGCGGCTGTGGTTGGGTCGCTTAACTGAGTGTCTGCAACAACCGGATTTAATTGATTGCATATACTTACGGCATTGCTTTTATTCTCTGTCCAGAGTAAGCCTTCACCACTGGGATAATTATTGCTATCAGTAGGAAACGTGCTACTTGTGTCACCCAAGAAAAAATAAGTAAATTCGCCACGTGTTACTGGATAACCTAAATCGGCACCTGTAATTTGACTTTGACTATAACTATTATTACCTGATGATTCCCCTGTTAATTGACAAACATACTCAGCTTTAGGCGTATCTGCTGCTGAAACCGCCAAAGAAAGCATGAAAGCGCCGACAGGCACTGCCAAGCTCAACAACCCAGACACCATTTTTTTATTTTGCATAACTTCCTCACATAGTTAGTCTTAATTACTACAATGATTGAGGGAAAAAGGAGTGGTGCATTCCAATTTTAAAGACGATGGCAGCGTGTCTTTCCCTGTTGCTTATTACTAATGGAAAATATTCCAACCACTCGAGGTGGTCTTTTCCTTAGTGGGGCGGATACTACTGGTAGGTCATCCGCTAGGTCAAATGTGGTCTTACCCACATCAATGGGTCTTTAACCATACAGACCGTATTACCTATTGTTTGTCCTTATAGGCTACACATTAGAGACATCATGGATGTCACGATGCCCTTATAATGACGCCCCGCCAACCTGCCTGAACCCCGCCATGAGCTTCAAAGAAGAAATCGATCAACGCCGCACCTTTGCCATTATTTCGCACCCGGATGCCGGTAAAACCACCATTACTGAAAAGTTGCTGTTATTCGGGCAGGCGATCCAGGTTGCCGGTTCGGTAAAAGGCAAGAAAGGCGACAGGCATGCAACATCGGACTGGATGAGCATGGAGCAGGAGCGCGGCATTTCCGTCACGTCATCGGTGATGCAATTTCCGTACAAAGGTCGCACTGTTAATTTGCTGGATACACCCGGTCACGAAGATTTTTCTGAAGACACTTATCGCACACTCACAGCGGTGGATTCGGTATTGATGGTGATTGATTGTGCAAAAGGCGTTGAAGATCGCACCATCAAGTTGATGGAAGTGTGTCGCCTGCGCACCACGCCTATCCTGACGTTTGTGAACAAAATGGATCGCGATGTGCGCGACCCGATGGAAGTGCTCGACGAAGTGGAAACGGTGTTGAATATCAAAGTGGCACCGATCAACTGGCCGCTGGGTATGGGTAAAGAATTCAAGGGTGTTTACAACCTCTACACCGATACCGTGCACGTTTATAAACAGGGTTTTGGTCATACGATTCCGGATGACATCCAGATCAAGGGGATCAATAGCGACGAGTTTTCAAAATTGCTCGGCCCTTATGCTGATGATGTGCGTGCAGAAATAGAACTGGTGCGCGGTGCGGCGCATCCGTTTGATCTGGACGAATACCTTGCAGGCAAATTGACGCCGGCATTTTTTGGCACAGCACTGGGTAACTTCGGTGTGCGTGAAATGCTGGACAGTTTTGTGGAATGGGCGCCGCTGCCATTGGCGCGTGAAGCCTTGATGACAGACAAAAAAGAAATGCGCCTTGTTGATCCGCACGAACAAAAATTTTCCGGTTTTGTGTTCAAGATCCAGGCGAATATGGATCCAAAACACCGCGACCGTATCGCCTTTATGCGCATCTGTTCCGGCCAATACACGCAGGGTATGAAAATGCGCCATGCGCGCATCGATAAAGATATCCGCATCGCCGATGCCGTGACGTTTATGGCCGGTGAACGTGTGTTGGTGGAAGAGGCGTTGGCCGGTGACATTATCGGTTTGCACAATCACGGCACGATACAGATTGGTGATACGTTTACTGACGGTGAAAATTTGCGCTTTACCGGCATTCCACATTTTGCGCCGGAAATGTTTCGCCGTATCCGTTTGAAAGATCCGCTGAAAACCAAGCAGTTGCAGAAAGGTTTGCGTCAATTATCAGAAGAAGGTTCTGTGCAGGTATTCATGCCGCTCAACAACAACGACCTGATTGTTGGCGCGGTAGGCATATTGCAGTTTGAAGTGGTGGCCTACCGCCTGAAAGACGAATACAAGGTGGAGTGTCTGTACGAGAACGTGAATATCTACACGGCGCGTTGGCTGTCAGCAAAAGATCCACGCAAGCTGGATGAGTTCCGTTCAAAAATTGCCGAGAACCTGGCGCTGGATGGCGGTGACCACCTGACCTATCTCGCGCCGACGAGGGTTAACCTCAACCTGACCCAGGAGCGCTGGCCGGACATCGAGTTCCGGGCGACGCGGGAGCATTGACGGCTTGGGAAATGGGGTAAATGCATTGATTTTTCTGTGATTTTTTCAGTGAAAATTTTTTTTTGCCACGTGTCGCAAATTAGGACTACACTGCGGGTGACGGTCGCAAAAACTGTTGGCCGTCGTGTTTGTTGCCATACAGCTATATGGCAGCGCACTCAAACCAGAGGAGCGTCTTATGCAGTTGAATATCAGTGGTCATCATCTCGACGTTACACCCTCCCTTAAAGAATATGTTGTCAGCAAACTCGACCGCCTTGAGCGCCATCACGACAAGATCACCAGTTCTGATGTGACCTTGACTGTGGACAAGTTGGTGCAGAAGGCCGAAGCGCGGTTACACGTGCGCGGAGCTGATCTGTTTGCTGACTCCGTGTCTGATGATATGTACGCGGCCATCGATGGTCTGGCGGACAAACTCAATCGACAGCTTATCCGTCACAAAGAAAAAGTTAAGGCCCATCGTTAGTCTTTCTATCCTCCCAGACAAACACTCCCGGCAGTAATCCTGTCGGGAGTCATACTGAATTTTTCATGACCGGCAGTATCCCCCCCCAATCGCGTAATACCGTCTATTACCTGCAGCAGCTGCAAGTGTTGCGAGCGCTGGTGTGGCTGACACAGGCGCTCACTTTGTTATTGGCGCACCGTTGGTTGAGCGAGCTGCAGTTGTACACGCTGCTGGGTTTGATGGTGGGGCAGCTGCTGATTATTGCTGCCAGCCATGGCCTGTTATTGAAAGCCTATGACGCAGCCGTAGAGCCAGGCGAGCGCGAATTCTTTGTGCAGTTGCTGCTGGATTGCCTGGTGCTGTCGGGCATGTTGTACGTGGCCGGCGGTGCGACTAACCCGTTTGTTTCCTACTTTCTGGTGCCGATTGCATTGGCCGCAGCCACCTTGCCGCGTGCCTATACCGTCTTGCTGACAGTCTGTTGTCTGGTGGCCTATAGCTTGCTGCTGATGTACTACTGGCCGCTGCAGGCATTGTCACCCAATGACATGCCAGCACACGAACACTACCATCAAGCGGCGGGTATCAGCTTGCACGTGCTGGGTATGTGGCTCAGCTTTGGCATCAGTGCGCTGCTGATTACCCATTTTGTCGCGGCGATTGCAGCAACAGCACGACGGCAGCGTGAACACATCAACCAGCTGCGTGAACAGCAATTGATGGACGAGAACATCATGGCCGTGGCGACACTGGCTGCAGGTACAGCGCACGAACTGGGTACACCCTTATCGAGTCTGGCGGTGTTGCTGGGCGATATGCAGCAGGATCATCGCGCCAACCCTGAGCTGGCAGCAGATCTGCAACTGATGGCGGAGCAGGTGAGTAGGTGCCAACAATCCCTGCGCCAGTTGTCGGACACGGCGCGCGAGCATCAGGGTGGCAATACACGCCGTTTGCCGGTAGCAAAACTGGTTGAGCGGCTGCTGCGCGACTGGCAGGTGTTGCGCCCCGAGGTGCAGGCGGAATTTACGGTGAGTGCAGGCCCTGATCTGGAAGCATTGCTGCCGCTGACAGTGGAGCAGGCGATTATCAATGTATTGAACAACGCTGCGGACGCGGGAAGTGCCTTGAAAATCAGCATTCGCTGGAATCAACGTGAACTGGTATTTGAAATTGAAGACGATGGCCCCGGTATCAGCCAGCAGACGCTGGACCAGCGTCGGCAGCTTAAAGCCAGTGAAAAAGGCATGGGTCTGGGATTGTTGTTGTCGCATGCCAGTCTGGAGCGTATTGGTGGCACTTTGTCATTACAGACACGGCTTGTTGGCGGTACCCTGACCAGAATCGTGCTGCCGCTCGGAAGTGATACTTGAGGGTGATGAATGAGTGAAATGCTGGATATTTTGCTGGTAGAAGACGACGAGGTTTTTGCCAGTGTTCTGGTGCGTTCGTTGCAGCGGCGCGGACACGCTGTGACTTTGGCGGCCGATCTTGAGCAGGCGCGTTTGCGCTTGTCGGGCCAGCGCTTTAGCCACGCTATCCTTGATCTCAAACTGGCACAGGAATCCAGTCTGCCGCTGATTCCCGAGCTGTTAGCGGCGCTGCCAGACCTGCAAATCCTGATCCTGACCGGTTATGCCAGCATCCAGACCGCCGTGCAGGCCGTCAAACTCGGCGCCGTTAACTACCTGTGCAAACCCGCCGATACCGATACCATCCTGCAGGCTTTGCTGAAAGCAGAGCCGAACGAAGAGGAGCCGGTAGCGGGGCAGCCACTCTCGGTGGATAGGCTGGAATGGGAGCATATCCAGCGGGTATTGGCCGAGCATGAGCAGAATATCTCTGCCACAGCGCGTGCACTGGGTATGCACCGCCGCACTTTGCAACGCAAGCTGGCCAAAAAGCCCGTCTTACGTTGAGAGTACGTTGATGGCACGCTGATGTCATAAGCCCTGATCTCATAAGCTACAATGTCGGCCTGTTTTAAGTGTGCTGGCTGGAGTGTTTGTGAAAAAAGTAACAGTGGGTTTGTGCGGCCTCGGTACCGTGGGCAGTGGTGTATTCAACGTGATGGCGCGCAACGCCGAATTGATCAATGCGCGCGCGGGGTGTGAAGTCAAAATCATCCACATCGGTGCGCGCCGTGATCGCGAAGGTTGCGATACCTCTGACGTAAAAGTGAATCGCGATATTTTTGCTGTGCTGGACGATCCTGCTGTTGATATCGTGGTGGAACTGATCGGCGGCACCGATACCGCACGTGATCTGGTGCTGGCAGCCATTAATAAAGGCAAGCATGTTGTCACTGCCAACAAAGCCCTGATCGCGCATCATGGCGCAGAAATTTTTGCAGCGGCTGCCGAGAAAAAAGTGGCTGTGGCTTATGAAGCGGCAGTGGCTGGCGGTATTCCGATTATCAAGGCGCTGCGCGATGGCCTGGTATCCAATCGCATTGAATGGGTTGCCGGTATTATCAATGGCACCACCAATTTTATTCTCACGGAAATGCGCGACAAAGGCCGCGCGTTTGATGATGTGTTGAAAGAAGCGCAAGCACTCGGTTATGCAGAAGCCGATCCGACTTTTGATGTGGAAGGCATCGACGCTGCGCACAAACTGGTGATTCTCGCCTCCATTGCGTTTGGTATGCCGCTGGAAATCGAGCGCATCTACACCGAAGGCATTACAAAAATCACGCTGGAAGATATTCGTTATGCCGAAGATCTCGGTTATCGCATCAAGCATCTGGGTATCGCACGTGAAAGCGATGAGGGTGTTGAGCTGCGTGTGAATCCGACCCTGGTGCCGGAAGATAGCCTGATCGCCAAAGTGGATGGTGCAAAAAATGCCGTGATGGTGATGGGCGATGCCGTGGGTTCGACCATTTACAGTGGTGCGGGTGCTGGCAGTGAACCGACTGCTTCTGCGGTGATTGCCGATATTGTCGATGTCGCGCGCGCAGTGGCGCACGATAACCATTTGCCTGTGCCGTACATGGGTTTTGTGCCGTCTGCGATTCGTGCGCGCCCGATCCTGCCGATAGAAAATATTTATTCAGCGTATTACTTGCGCATTGTGGTGGCAGACAAGCCGGGTGTGATGTCGGAATTGACGCAGGTGCTGAGTAAAGCCGGTGTCAGCATTGAGGCGATTATCCAGAAAGAGCCACATCGCGGTGAAACACAAGTCAGTATCGTATTGATCACCAATGTCGTGCAGGAAAAAGTGATTAACTCGGTGATTGGTGAAATTGAAGCGAAAGATTTTGTGGCGACGCCAGTGGTGAAGCTACGTGTGGAAACATTGGGAACCTGAACGATGAAATATGTCAGCACACGCGGCAAAGCGCCGGTATTGAATTTTGAAGAAGTATTGCTGGCGGGTCTGGCCAGTGACGGCGGCTTGTATGTGCCGGAAACGTATCCACAATTTTCGCATGATGAAATTGCATCGTGGGCCGGTTTGTCTTACAGCGATGTGGCGATAAAAGTGATTTCCCCGTTTGTGGCTGGCTGTATTCCGCAAGCAGAACTGGAAGCGATTATTCGCGATACCTACACCACCTTCCGCCATCCGGCTGTCACGCCTTTGGTGCAACTGGGCAGCAATGAATGGGTGCTGGAATTGTTCCATGGCCCGACACTGGCGTTCAAAGATGTCGCGCTGCAATTGCTGGGCAGACTGCTGGATGCGGTGTTAGCAAAACGCCATGAGCGCGTCGTGATTATGGGGGCGACTTCCGGTGATACCGGTTCTGCCGCGATTGAAGGTTGTCGTCGCTGTGAAAATATCGATATTTTTATCCTGCATCCGCATCAACGCGTGTCGGATGTACAACGTCGCCAGATGACCACAGTACTCGCGCCGAATATCCATAACATCGCCGTGCAGGGCAATTTTGATGATTGCCAGCAGATGGTGAAAGATTCGTTTGCGGATCAATCTTTCCTGAACGGCAAACCGTTGGTCGCAGTGAACTCGATCAACTGGGCGCGCATCATGGCGCAAGTGGTGTATTACTTTTACGCCGCCGTGCAACTGGGTGGCCCGCATCGCGCCATGCAGTTTTCGGTACCGACCGGAAACTTCGGCGATATTTTTGCCGGCTATGTGGCGAAACGTATGGGCTTGCCGATAGCGCAGCTGATTATCGCCACCAACCGCAACGATATCCTGCACCGCTTCATGAGCGGCAACAAACTGGAAAAAACCGAGTTGATGCACACATTGTCACCGAGTATGGACATCATGATTTCCAGCAACTTCGAGCGCATGCTGTTCGAGTTGCACGATCGTGATGGTGCGGCGATTGACAAGTTGATGGCCGATTTCAAAAACGGTGCGGTGTCGATTGATGCGTCACGTTTTGCCAAAGCGCGTGAACTGTTCGCCAGTCTTGCCGTGGATGATGTGCAAACCTGCAAAACCATTGCGGATGTGCTGGCAGAAAGCGAATACTTGCTCGATCCGCATTCTGCGATTGGTGTGGAAGCGGCGCGCCAGTGTAAGCAATCAAAAACGTTACCCGTCATTACGCTGGCAACTGCGCATCCCGCCAAGTTTCCGGAAGCCGTGCGCAAAGCCGGTTATCTGCAAGATCCGCCATTGCCTTTGCATATGAAAGACCTGTTCGAGCGTGAAGAGCGTTGTGCTGTATTGCCAAAAGATTTACAGGCGGTACAGCAGTTCATGACGGCGAATATTCGTCCATAAGGTTGCACAGGATGCGCAGTGAAAACGGATATTTCCTGCGCAATCTACCCGGTTGGCTGTGGTGGTTTTCTATCGGCTGGATAGCGCTGGCGGTTTACTGGCAATGGTTAGTCCACGTTGATGGTATTTTCGGTGAAATGTGGGACACCTTGCCGGCGTATCAACTATTGGGCGAAATGAGCCTTGCAGATATTGCGCGCGAATTGCTCAGGAAATACGCGCTGGTGCATATTATTGCGCTACCCAAACTGGGATTCTGGATCGATTTCCATTTTTTTGGCGCGTCGGGGCGTTTTACCCACACAGCATCATTTCTTGTTCTTGTGCTCTGCTGCTTGTGCACAATCTATATCGCTATCCGTGATTGTCAGCGGCCGGTTATCTGTGTTGTGCTGGCACTGCTGCTGTTTTTTAACGGATTCCAGACGTTTGTTATCAATTGGGAATCCTTGTTGCAATATTACCTGTCGGTTTTTTTTGCGCTGCTTGCATTTATTGCGTATGACCGATCGCCCGACCGTCTGTTTTTTCCTGCACTATTGTTATTGCTATCGGCTTTGTCATGCGGTGCCAGTATTGCTGCTATAGCGGGTTTCAGCTTTATGTTGCTGATCCGGGTTTTTTCTGGTGTAAAAATGCCCCGTCTGGCACTGGCAGGTTATGCCGTTTTTTTACTGGCGATGGCGTGGTTGTTGAATCCGGAAGCGGCAGACAGTTTTATCTTGCAAGATCCCAAGCCGTTTTTCTGGAATGCCCCGAACCTGTTGCTGCAATATCTGGCGTATCCATTCAGCGCCTGGGGGGATTTTCGCTGGTTGGGTTTTATTATGCTGCTTGCAGTGACGCACAGTGCTTGGCGTTGTGTTATCTGGCGCACAGGTACATTGTCAGATTATGTTTTCTGTTATTTTTTCCTGATTGCCTGCACGATCACATTGGGTCGATACAAGTTGATGGGTATCGATGGCGATGTATCGCGCTACTACGTTTATATCGCGCCGCTCTGGTATTTTGCGTTGTTGAAGTTATTGCCTTTGTCTGTGCAATTATTCAGGGTGGCGAGCGCAGCAGTCTGCATTTTTTTGCTGGCAGGTAGCCTGGCCTCTGTCATCGTGGCCTCCAACATGGGGCAAAAAATGGCATTGGCCAGAACAGTGGCACTGAATGGCAACTTCCAGCATTTTGCCAGTCAACGGCTGGATGCATTGAGAGGACTGTCAGCCAATCTGGAAAACAGCAGTGACTATCTTCGCGCTAATCAGATGGATATTTATTACCAGCAGGAAGAACGTGTTGGCTCGAGTGATACAAATTGCTATGCGAAATTGCTGCGCCAATCGGCTACAACAAAAGGAACGTTTGTTGATTATGTGTTGCAGGAAAGCCAGAAAAATACAGTGCCGCTATCTGGTCTGTATCTTGCCAGTGACGATGGAAAAATTCTTTTTTACGGAACAGCTTTTGCGGCGGTAACGCATTTGAATGGATGGGGAGTTTTTCTGCGTGACGTGAGGTCATCCGATTGGCCACTATTACTGCCCGTATCGCAGTTGAAACCGGAACAGCGGCGGTTGTATATCCATCTGCCGCGATCCGTGCCGCTGGATAGTCTGCCGGCATGGGGGCAGGACTATCGCGGCAATTGGTGTCGATTGATTATTGACGTGGCTCAAGAATAAAAAGAGGAATATGTCGCACACCGTCAGTGCGCGCGCGATATTCATCAAAGTCGGCATAGATTTCTGTCAGTTTTGGCCACAAGTCTTTTTCTTCTTCTTCATTGGCGATGCGCGCTCGCATCAAGCGATTGCGCGGACCGATCTGGATTTCACAATCCGCATTGGCTTTCAGATTGAACATCCACACCGGCGGTTTGGACATGCCACCTTTGGATGCAGCGATCACCACGTTTTCGCCCTGTTCCAGAAACAATAACGGTGTGCGGCGTACTTCGCCAGATTTGTGGCCAATGCTGGTCAGGATTGAAACAGGTGCGCCGAGAAATCTGTTCCACACGCGGCCGCCAGTAGCGCGGTAAACCGCCACCTGCCACTTGCCGACGTTCTTGATCAGCCATGATCCGAATTTTTCCTGGCCTTCACTGTAAGGTTTGATTTCTTTCATCGTGAATTTCTCCGCTCAGTGTGTAGCCAATGCAGTGCGCATGGCATCAATAACAGTTTTGTAATCGGGTTTGCCAAAAATAGCCGAGCCGGCGACAAAGGTATCTGCACCCGCCTTGGCAATCTCTGCGATATTTTTTTCACTCACGCCACCATCCACTTCCAGACGGATGTTGTAGCCACTGGCGTCGATCAGTGCGCGCACTTCGCGCAATTTGTCGAGCGTGGATGGAATAAAAGACTGGCCGCCGAAGCCCGGGTTAACCGACATCAGCAAAATCATGTCCAGCTTGTCCATCACGTATTTCAGGCAGTCCGGCGAGGTAGCGGGGTTCAGCACCAGCCCTGCTTTACAACCTCCGGCGCGAATGAGCTGCAGTGAACGGTCGATATGTTCAGAGGCTTCCGGGTGGAAGGTGATGATGCTGGCACCGGCTTCGATGAAATCGCCGATGATGCGATCCACCGGTTTCACCATCAGGTGCACATCAATCGGTGCGGTGATGCCGTGGTTGCGTAGCGCCTTGCACACCATCGGGCCGATGGTGAGGTTGGGCACGTAGTGGTTGTCCATCACGTCGAAGTGCACCACGTCGGCACCGGCTGCGAGAACCGCATTCACCTCTTCACCCAGACGGGCGAAGTCGGCAGAGAGAATGGAAGGGGCTATCCAGAAATCGCGCATGCTGAAACCCGTGTAATGAAAGTCGCATTCTACCCGCAGTTCGCCGGTGCGTACCGTGGCTGTGTTATAAAACGCAGGTGATGGAGTTCACCTGCAGGATGCAGCCAGCCACAGGAAGCCCGCACCCATGCCGTGCCCGTTCTGCCAGATACCGCCCGAGCGCATCATCGCGCAGAACGCACAGGCATTCGCCATCCGCGATGCCTTTCCTGTTGCTCCCGGCCACACGCTCATCATTCCGTATCGACATATCGCATCGTTTTTTGAAGCGACGCAGGAAGAAAAACTCGCGCTGCTGGAGTTGCTGGATGAGATGCGCAGTACGCTGTCGGACGCAGACAGCTTCAACATCGGCATCAACGACGGCGCAGCAGCGGGTCAGACCGTGCCGCATCTGCATATCCACCTCATCCCGCGTTACCAAGGCGATGTGGA
>DATIDQ010000172.1:0-12097 GCA_035456205.1 Pseudomonadales bacterium | reverse complement strand
GCTGTTGATCGGCGGCGCCACCACATCCAAAGCTCACACAGCGGTGAAAATAGAACCGCAGTACCACAACAATCAGGTGGTGTACGTGCCAGATGCTTCACGCGCCGTGGGTGTTGCCACCCAATTATTGAGCAAGGAATTGCGTGACCCATACGTTGCCGCTTTGAAAGAAGAATACGTGGCGGTGCGTGAACGCACGGCAAAACGCCGCGCCGGTGACAATCTGGTTTCATACGAAGACGCCATAAAAATCGGCTCAAAAATCGAGTGGGATGCACCGGGCACTGGCGGTTATACGCCAGCCATTCCGAAACAACCTGGCATTCATGTGTTGAACGATTACCCGCTGGAAACATTGGTGCCATTTATCGACTGGACACCGTTTTTTATCACCTGGGAACTGGCCGGAAAATACCCGAATATTCTGGAAGATTCTGTGGTGGGTGAAACCGCCAGAAATCTTTTCAACGATGCACAAACCCTGTTGAAAGATCTGGTAGAAAATAAACGCCTGACAGCGAATGCCGTATTCGGCTTGTGGCCTGCCAATCAGGTGAATCACGACGATATCGAAATCTATGCCGACGACACGCGCAATAAAACGCTGACTACCCTGCACCATATCCGCCAGCAGAATCACAAGAATGATGATGCCGCGTTGTTGTCGCTCGCCGATTACGTTGCGCCAAAAGACAGCGGTTTACAGGATTACATGGGCGCGTTTGTTGTCACCACCGGCCTCGGCTGCGAAGAGCTGGCAAAAGCCTATGAAGCAAAACACGATGATTATTCGTCCATCATGGTGAAAGCTCTGGCAGACCGTCTTGCTGAAGCTTTTGCCGAACATTTGCACCAACGTGTGCGCAAGGAATTCTGGGGTTATGCCGCCGATGAAAACTTCGGCAATGACGAGCTGATCCGCGAACGCTACCGCGGCATCCGCCCTGCCCCCGGTTATCCTGCATGCCCGGATCACACAGAAAAGCGCAAATTATTTGATCTACTCGATGCAGAAAAAGTCACTGGCGTTACACTGACAGACTCCTACGCCATGTTTCCTGCTGCCAGCGTCAGCGGCTGGTACATGGCACATCCGCAAGCGCGTTATTTCGCTACCGGCAAAATCCTGCGTGACCAGGTGGAATCGCTAGCAGAACGCAAGGACCAGAATCCTGCACACGTTGAGCGTGATCTATCGCCTGTACTGGGCTACGACAATTGAGAGGTTGACGATATATGACTGACGATAGCAAAAAAAATGTGCCAGGTTTCGGCTCGATTGTGCTGAGCACACTTGCCGCTGCATTCGGCGTGCAGAGCAGCAAGAATCGCGAGCGCGATTTTGTAAAAGGCAACCTGAGATCCTATGTTATTTCCGGCATTATCTTCGTGATTATTTTTATCAGCAGTATCACCATGCTGGTAAAATTCCTGATCAGTCACGCAGGAACATGATCTTATTTTCCTAATATTGCCGTCATAAAACCTTATGGAATACTTCACTATTCCGTCGTGATTCAATTGCGGTATGCAGACACTTGCTATTACCGCTCTCCAGACGTATCACTCGCACATTGGTAAATACGACTGACGAGTGTGTTGACGCAATAATCCCCGTTACTGCTCTTTTCCAGGCAGAGTGTTTCCTGCTTCGGCTCCACTTTGACCAAGGGATATCCCAACTTCCGGCACTCCTGCCATGCAAGCACATGGAGTGGCGGGTCCGCGGCTACCTCGGGGCGCTCGAACATCGTGAAGTTGCAGGAAAATCGCACCGTACCGTTTTTTGTATCGGTTTCAGTCAGCGTGTAGTGTTTTTCTGTCACGCAACCACTCAGCAATATTGCAGCTATCCATAAGATGAAAAATCGCATGATGCCCACCTTTCCTGTTTACGAGCTTGCCGGTTTCCTGGCCCGTGAAGCTGCCAGAGAAATATAATCCGGTTTTCCGGATTTTTCCCATTCTTCCCACACCTGAAAAAAATCATTACCGAAGGGATCTTCGCCGCGCAACCACATGGAACCGCGCCGGATAGTCCAGTCATTCGGCGACAATACTATCGCTTTTTCCCAGTGTTCTTTTGCTGCATCCATTTGTTCATGTTGATACAAATACCAGGCCAGTGCATGTTCAGCACGCGCCAGTTGTTCTTCAAATGTGGGTTGCACTATTTGCGCACGGGTCTGTTCCGGTGAGAAATCTGTTTCACCAGTGGCAATCCAGTGTTTCAACGCATTCATATGCGGTTCGCAATCCAGTTTGTGCACAAACGTATATTGATTACTACCGTGCTCCACTCGCGGCGGTCTGGCAATGCATCCTTCTTCGTCAATCCAGACCACCGTTGGCACATTGATAAAACCGTAGCGGCTGGATACCACATGATCATTGTCGATCAAGGCCGGATGTTGTGGTTTTGCCACATCAATAAATGGCAATGCGTCGCTGTTGCGCGAATCTTGCGCGATGGTAATGACGACGAAGTTTTTATCTTTGTATTTTTCATATAACGCTTGCCAGATGGATAAATCATCACGGCAACCGCACCAGCTTGCCCAGGCAACTAACAGAATTTTCTTGCCGCGGTAATCGCTAAGCTTGTGCAATTTTCCTGTCGCATCCGGCAATGCAAAATCCGGCGCAATAGATGATTGCAGCAAGTCGCCCTGCTCTTCTATGGATTCACCTATTGATAACACCGCGTGCTGTTCGTCAATCGCTAATGGCATTTGCTGCAAAGCAGTGAACGCTACAAGATCGATTTTCCCGTTTTGCATTAACTGTGGATGGAAAGACAAAGGCAGGCAGCGATCATCTCGACACAGGGTGTTGTCTTTTATTTGCCAACCGAGCAAGGCCTGCAAATCTGCCGGTGTCATCAGTAATGCGTCAGCCTGTTTTTCCAGAGGCGCTTTTATCCGCATGCTGTCGTGTAGCAATATCCAGTTTTGTGCTGTCATAACATTGCCTTTCCTGTTGTTGTAGCCTCACTATATAGCCATTGATCCGACACATACCCTTGGAGCTTTTACCTATATGCGCATCCAGCTTTTGATGACCGGCAGCGAATTGATGCGCGGCACCACTGTCGACACCAATGCCGTACGCATTGCCGATGCACTGGCGAGTATCGGGTTGGCAGTGCAGCGCAAAGTCACTATAGGTGATGATCTCGATTTACTGGTACAGGAATTGCGTACCCTATCGCAACATTCTGATGTATTGATTGTTAACGGTGGGCTTGGGCCCACCAGTGACGATCTCACCGCACAAGCACTCGCTACTGCAACGCATACCACACTTACCGAAAATACTATTGCGCTTGCGCATCTGGAACAATGGTGTAACAGGACGAAAATCCCGCTGAATGCCGCCAATCGCAAACAGGCCCTGCTGCCCGCTGCTGCATTTATTCTTGATAATCCTGTTGGCAGCGCTGTCGGTTTTGGCATGCATCTGCAACATTGTCTGGTGCTGTGCACACCCGGTGTACCGCGCGAACTGGAGGCCATGCTCATTGACAGCATTTTGCCCGTGTTGCAACGCGATTATCCCGATTGTGAACAACAGATTATTTTGCGTTTGCATATGTTCGGCATTGGTGAATCACAGGCGCAGGATATGGTTGATGCAGCTATCCCGCATTGGCCAGACGGGGTTGTGCTCGGCTTTCGCGCCGGTTTGCCGACCGTGGAAATCAAATTACTGGCGCGCGCCAGTGCTGCCAATATTGCTCACGAATATTTTGCAAAACTGAAAACACTGTTTGCCAATTACATTGTTGCAGAAGGTGAACAGAATCTGGCATCAGCTTTGCTGGATACACTGGCGGCACAAGGTAAAACGTTAGCGTGTGCAGAATCCTGTACCGGCGGTTTGATCAGCGCCATGCTCACAGAAATTCCCGGCTCTTCGCGAGTTTTCACTGCCGGTTTTGTCACTTATTCCAATAGCATGAAAACGGTTATGCTCGATGTCAGTGAACAGACACTGGAAAAACACGGCGCAGTCAGCGAACAGACCGTGCGTGAAATGGTGGCTGGCACACTCACACACAGTGGTGCTGATTATGCAGTCGCCGTATCAGGCGTTGCCGGACCGGATGGCGGCACAGCAGACAAACCGGTCGGCACGGTATGGATTGCCTGGGGCAGCACAACCAACCATGGTGAGCAGCGTATTGAAACGCAGCGTTTTCTTATCAGCGGCCCACGCAAACGCTTTCAACAACTTGTCGCGGCCATTGCATTGGATCAGGTGCGACGACAGGTATCCGGCTTCAGTAATCCACCGCCCTATTTTCAGCGTTGGCAGCCACATTCCGCTACCTAGCCGCTACAATACCCACTGTTTGTTTGTCTTGTGGTATCCGGCATGATGTTTCACGAAATCCCTTCTTCGCGTCCCCATACGCCACTGCTGGATGCCGTGGATAGTCCGGCACGCTTGCGTGAACTCAGCGAAGAACAATTGCCGGAGCTGGCACAACAACTGCGTGAATATCTGTTGTATAGCGTCGGCCAGAGCGGCGGCCATTTCGGCGCAGGTCTGGGCGTGGTGGAGCTCACCGTGGCGCTGCATTACGTTTACAACACGCCGGAAGACAGACTGGTGTGGGACGTTGGCCACCAGACGTATCCGCACAAGATTCTCACCGGCCGTCGTGAAGAGATGCTCACGATCCGGCAGCAGGATGGCTTATCCGGTTTTCCAAAACGCAGTGAAAGTATTTATGACACGTTTGGTGTCGGCCACTCCAGCACATCTATTTCTGCAGCACTCGGCATGGCACTCGCTGCAAAAGCACAGGGCATCACACGCAAGACAGTTGCCGTGATCGGCGATGGTGCAATGACAGCCGGCATGGCGTTTGAAGCACTGAATCATGCAGGACATACCGGCGCCAACATGCTGGTGGTGTTGAACGATAACAACATGTCCATCTCACACAACGTTGGTGGATTGGCAACGTATTTTGCAAAACTCTGGGCGAGCAAGTTCTACACCGCTGTGCGCAGTGGCGGCAAAAAAGTATTGGCAAAAATCCCGCCAGCTTTCACGTTGGCACAACGTACCGAAGAGCACATGAAAGGGATGGTCGCGCCCGCCTCGTTATTTGAAGAACTCGGCTTCAATTACATCGGCCCCATCGATGGCCACAATTTGCACGATCTAGTGCACACGCTGAATAATCTGCGCAATCTGGAAGGCCCGCAGTTGCTGCACATCATCACGACCAAAGGCAAAGGTTTTGCGCCAGCAGAGGAAGATCCTATCGGCTATCACGCCCTGTCAAAAATTGAAGCCACACCGAAAAAAATTCATGCCGTTGAGGAAAAACCCAAAGGTAAAAAATACCAGGATATTTTTGGTGACTGGTTATGCGACATGGCCGCCACTGATAAACAATTGATTGCCATCACACCTGCCATGGGCGAAGGGTCCGGCATGGTAACGTTCAGCGAACGTTTTCCTGATCGCTTTCATGATGTAGCGATTGCCGAGCAACACGCCGTCACACTCGCAGCCGGTCTCGCTTGTGACGGCATGAAACCGGTGGTGGCGATCTACTCCACTTTCTTGCAACGCGCATACGACCAACTGATCCATGATGTCGCTTTGCAAAACCTGGATGTATTGTTTGCGATTGACCGCGCCGGTCTTGTCGGTGAAGACGGTGCAACCCACGCCGGCAGTTATGATCTCAGCTACCTGCGTTGCATTCCCAATATGCTGGTTATGGCGCCGTCTGATGAAAATGAATGCCGCCAATTGCTTTATACCGGTTATCTACACCAGGGCCCTGCCGCTGTTCGTTACCCTCGCGGCACAGGCCCGAATGCATTGGTTGCCCGTGAAATGACTGCCCTGCCTATTGGTAAAGGGGTAGTCAGAAAAGAAGGCAAGCGTATCGCTATTTTAAATTTTGGCGCATTGATGCAACGCGCCCTCGGTGCAGCAGAAATGCTGAATGCAACAGTGGCCGATATGCGTTTTGTGAAGCCACTGGATGAAAAACTGGTGTTGCAACTGGCCGCACAACACGAGTTACTGGTAACGATAGAAGAAAATACTCTGATGGGTGGCGCTGGTGCCGCAGTCAGTGAATTTCTGGCTGCGCAAGGCATTGTGATGCCAGTGTTGAATCTCGGCTTACCCGACAAATTCCTTAATCATGGCAAGCACAGCGATTTACTCGATGCCTGTGGCCTCAGCAGCAACACAATAGCGGAAGCCATACAGCAACGGTTGGAGCAGATCAAAAAACCTGTGCGTCCAGCTTCTTCTTCATCTCTGCCTTGACAGCATCTTTAGCAGGATCCGCAGCAAGGTTGTTCAGTTGCAACGGATCCTGTTTCACATCGTACAGTTCTTCTGGCGGTGCATTTCTGACAAAACAATACGCCTGATCCCTGGTCAGTTTTTTATCGACAAAAGCCTGCTGCAACTCCTTACCCATAGGCTGCACTTCCAGAATGCAGTTGGTCTTGTTTTCACCAATATTGTGAATATAGAGATAATCGTTACTGCGCACAGCCTGTTTGTTAATCGGGAAACCATGATCGTGCTGTTCAGCAAAAATCATATCCCGGAAAGGTTTTTGCGGATTCGCCAGCAGCATTGAAAATTCCAGCCCCTGCATAGCATCCGGTTTTTTTATACCCGTCAATGCCAGCATGGTTGGCGCAAGATCCACACTGCTAACCAGTGCATCTGTTTTACTGCCTGCTGTGATATGTGGACCACTGATAATCAATGGCGTCTTGATACCTGCATCATACAAAGTGGTTTTTGCGCGCGGCATGGGCGCACCGTTGTCAGATAAAAATATAATGTAGGTGTTATCCAGCAGGCCTTGCGTTTTCAATTCATCAACCACTCGCCCTACATAACTATCAAGACGGCTGATTTCCGTGTAGTACTGTGCAATATTTTGCCGTGCACCGGGCGCATCAAAATAGATTGGCAGGATTACCGCATCTTTCGGTTGATAAGGACCATCCGGTGTGAGATCACTGTAGGGAACATGCGGGTCACGACTGGCAAGCCAGAAAAAAAACGGTTTGTTTTTCGGTCTCTTTTGCAATGCATCAACCCAACCTTCAGCACCACTATCACCGGGAGGATCTTTCACGACATCAAACTGCGATTTTACCGGATCACCGCTGTGCCACTTGCCGATCGCAGCCGTGTAATAGCCTGCATCACGCAAGTAACTGCTGACCAGTTTGCGATCCGCAGGAACCGGATCATGTAAATTTTGTGCGCCGGTGCTATGTGGATAAAGACCCGTCAGGATACTGGAGCGACTGGCTGAACAGGATGACGTGGTTAAAAACGCATTATTGAACTGCAAACCGTTTTTAGCGAGTTGGTCAATGTTTGGCGTTTTGATAACCGGATGGCCAAATGCACCAACATCCAACGCACCGAGATCATCCGCAATAATCACCACAAAATTTGGCGCAACAGCTTGTGCCACGGCAGGCCATGCCCCTAACAATGTAGAACACAACAACAAAAACATCGGGAGAAATACACGAATACGCATAAACATTCCTTTATTGACCAACACTATTATTGACCAGTACATATTGACTAGCACAACGGGCAATCGGGATCGCCGTGAATCTCACATCTCCTGGCGTGCAATTGCATAATCGCTTCACCGGCAGGAACAGTCTGAACCCCTGCCAGCAAATCAGGCAAAAACGGTTCGCCGTAAATTGCCTGATACCATTTGCTATAACCGTTGAATGCCGCCTGGAAATAATGATTTTTGGGATAAGCTCCCTTCTTCAGGCAGATATCACACATTTTCCGTTGATATTTTCCACGAGCAGCCTGTTCACGAATTTTTTTATACACAGGGCCATGCCATATTTCTTCTGCCGTGTTCTGGTCCAGATGACCAATCCAGTCTTTTGCACCGGTAAAACAACAGGTTCTTACCCTGCCATCAAAAGAAGCGTGCAACGTCCTGAAGGGTTCAAGACAAGGCGCACCATTAAACGCCACAAAATTATTGTCATTGACTTCAAACTGCGTGCGCTCTTTTGTATTTCTCTCTTTACCCAGAGCCTCTTTCTTTTCTTGTCTTTTTGCTGCTGACAGTGCGATGCCTTTAATATCAGCAACCGCTACTTTTTCTGCCAGTACACGCTCAAACAAGGATTCACGCTCTGCATCTGGCATGGCTTCAAAAGCCCGCGTGTAATTCAGCGCATGTTTTTGCGTAGCTTCATAGGGAGCGCTGGCAAGATTCACGCCCAACTCCCTCGCAACAGCCTTTGCCTGCAGCAATATTTTTTCTTCCTTGTCCGGGTGCATATGGGATTCATGATGCTTTAATTCGGCGATGGTTTTTTCAAAAACCCGCAACGGTTTGACGTGAATGACATTCGCACCGGCCTCACCCATCAAGCGCACAAAATCCGGCAAAGTGTCAATATGGTGTTTAAAAGCAATACTGTTGACTTCGATGCGCGGATATTGGGTTCCTGCTTCTTGCTTGGCTTTTGCAAGACGCCGGATACCGCCCAGTACGCGCTCATAGTCGCCGCCAATATAAATATTTTCGTACTCTTCAGCAGTGACACCGGAAAAGCTGATAGAAATACGGTGTATATGCCCCTGCACCAGGAACTGGCACAACTCATCATCGAGATGCATGCCATTGGTAAAAAAATCGATCAGCGCTTCATAGCGCGATAGATACGCCAGCAATTCCTTGTACTGCGGATGTATTGTCGGCTCGCCATAGCCACTGGCATGGATAATCAGTGCGTGTTGGAGCACTTCATCCAGTGGCTCGGTAGCCGTGTCATATGCAATCACACCACGGTCTTCACGCTTGAGTGCAAAAAAACGGTCCGTATTCAATGCTGAAAAAGTCGGGCACATCGCACACTGCAAATCGCAGATATTGCTGACTTCCAGAAATACTTCCAGCGGCCAGCGGGGAAATTCCTCGCCTTGCGCAAACCGCAGGAATGACTCAACCGTTTCACGTTTTTGTGCTGTGAATTGTGGTTGTGCCGTTTTGGTAATCATTTGCCTAATACAGCTTGACGAATAATGGCATGTTTTTCTGCCGCAAGGCGCGGCCCATAATCACTCACCACTTCTGCAGACGCGCGACTGGCCAGACGACCAGCATCGCTATACGAATAACCATTGGTAATGGCGTACAAAAATGCGCCAGCAAACATGTCGCCAGCACCATTGGTATCAATAGCTTTTACTGCGTGCGGCTCAATGGAATGTAACTCAATGCCGTCAAACACCAGGGCGCCGCGTGCACCACACGTGATAGCAAATGTTTTTGCATAGGGCTTGAGTTTTTCAGCTGCGGCCATTGTATTGTCTGTTGCAGTAAAACCTTGTGCTTCCTGTTCATTGCAGAACAATAAATCCACACCTTTGCCCAACATCTCACGCAGGCCATCACCAAAAAATTCCACCATGCCAGGATCAGATAAAGACAACGCCGTTTTCACGCCATGTTTTTCTGCTGCTTCGCGCAATTCAATCGCTGCTGCGCGCCCGGTGGGTGATGTGACCAGATACCCTTCTATGTAAGCAAATTGCGCAAGCGCAATAGCTTCGTGATCCAACGATTGCCTGCACAATGTTTCACTGATGCCAAGATTCGTGAGCATGGTGCGTTCAGCGTCCGGCGTAATCAGCACCAGACATTTCCCCGTACCGCCATTAACAGAACCGGCATCACCCACATGGTCATAGGTATTACACGCCACACCAGCCGCCTGCATATCTTTCAGATAAAAACTGCCATTGTCATCATTGGCTACTTTGCAGGAATAAAATGTTTTTGCGCCGAAATAACTGGCAGCAATAATCGAGTTGGCTGCGCTGCCACCGCTGGCACGCTTGGAGTGCATCATGTGCCCGGCGAGATAATCCACCAGTTGTTGCTGCCGTTCAGCATCCACCAATGTCATGTGCCCTTTTGTGATGTCCAGCTGTGCAAGATCCTGATCGGAGACATCGATCTCTGTGTCTACCAATGCCGCGCCAATACCGTAGATGTGATAAGTCATGTATGCCCTGTGAGGTTTCGTGAAAAGCACTGCATATTACCACCTATAAAAGCACCATCTATAAAAGCACCACCTGCAAAAGTACCACTGACAAAAGCCTTGCCTGTAATGTCTGTCTGCGTACACTGACGCGATGTCCAAACGTCGTTCCTCCCCTGCTGCAAAACCCAAATCCCGCACTGGTCGCAAGGTCAGCCGCTGGTGGAAATCGTTGCTTATTTTCGGGCTCAAGTGCCTGATCGTTATCATTCCCGCCATTTTGCTGGCCTCGGTGTATGTGGATTCTGTCGTCCGCAACAAATTTGAAGGCCGTAAATGGGCAATCCCCGCCAAAGTCTACGCCCGTCCGCTGGAGTTGTACCCCGGCCAACCGTTTACCGCCAAAGGCATGGCTGATGCGCTGACGGTACTTGGCTACCAACCTTCTGCTGCCGCGGGTAACGCCGGCCAATACCGAGTGACAGGCAATAGCGTGGAACTGAAAACTCGCGGTTTCGCCTACGCAGATCAACCCGAACCCTCACGTTGGGTGAAACTCGATTTTGATAGCAAAGGTATTTCCAGAGTCTCTGAACAGAACGGCCATGAGATGACATTGCTCAGGCTGGAACCATTGATGATCGGCAGCCTCTACCCCGGCGAACACGAAGACCGCCTGTTGATCAAACTGGAAGAGATGCCACCCGTCATGCTGGCTGGACTGGTGGCGACGGAAGACCGCTACTTTATGGACCATCACGGCATCTCGATACGGGGGGTCGCCCGCGCCATGTGGACCAACATCACCGCCGGCGGGCTGGTGCAAGGCGGCAGCACCATCACCCAGCAGCTGGTCAAGAATTTCTACCTGACATCTGAACGCACACTGTCACGCAAGGTGCTGGAAGTATGGATGGCCATTTTGCTGGAGGTGCATTACAGCAAGCGCGAGATTCTGGAAACCTATCTCAACGAGGTGTATCTCGGTCAGGAAGGCGGACGCTCTATCCACGGTTTCGGGCTGGCCAGCCAGCAGTTCTTCCGCCAGCCATTGAATGAACTCAAATTACACCAGATGGCCCTGTTGATCGGGATGGTCAAAGGCCCTTCCTACTACGACCCGTGGCGCAAACCGGAGCGGGCTACCGAAAGGCGACGGGTGGTGCTGGATATCATGCTGGATCAGGGCATTATCAGTAAGGCTGAATACGACTGGGCGAATGCCCAACCGTTGGGAGTGGGTGAAGGCAGCAAGACGCGCATCGGTGTTTATCCAGCTTTTCTTGAACTGGTGCGCCGCCAACTGAAAACGGATTACAAGGATGAAGACCTGCTCTCTGAAGGCCTGCAAGTGTTCACCACGATTGATCCGCAAGTGCAGTGGCTGGCTGAACAATCGCTGAAAGAAGGCGTTGCCAAGCTGGAAAAATCCTATAAATCGCTCGCAGACGGTCAATTGCAAGGCGCTGTCGTCACCACCAATCCCGCCAACGGCGAAGTGATTGCGCTGGTAGGAGACCGCTATCCCAAATATTACGGTTTTAACCGCGCCATCGATGCCAACCGCCCTGTCGGCTCCCTGTTGAAGCCGTTTGTCTTCCTGTCCGCGCTGGAAAGTGGCAATTACTCGCTGGCCACCCAAGTGGACGACACGCCAGTGAAATGGCGCAATGCCAATGGCAGCTGGTGGCAACCGCAGAACTACGACCACAAATTGCATGGCAAGGTCTCGATTCTCGATGCACTCGCACATTCCTACAATCTGGTCACGGCACGGGTTGGTTTGCAGGTGGGCGTGAAGAAACTGATCAACGTCATCCGGCGCGCAGGCGTGAAAGCCGAGCTGGATGAAGTGCCTTCACTGCTACTCGGTGCCGGCGGAATGTCTCCTCTGGAAGTGGCACAACTGTACCAGTCCATACCGGCAGACGGCTTTACCCTGCCGCTGCGGGCTATCCGCGATGTTTATACGGCAGATGGCAAACCGCTCAAACGCTATGGATTAGAGATGGAGCAGACATTTGATCCCGCTTATATGCAAGAAATGGCTT
>DATIDQ010000171.1:0-15271 GCA_035456205.1 Pseudomonadales bacterium | reverse complement strand
TGTCATCACAAGTGCCACAGGAGCAACAGCCGGCTACGATGTCCCGCTAATTGGTCTTGGGCGGGTTAGCGGGTAACATCCGTGCATCTGTTTTACAGCTTCCCATCTATTATTTCGAGGTATCCACATGGCCATTTTTGAACGTATTGCCGAAACCGCAGACGGCCACCGCCGTCTGGCACTGAGTAGCCCTGTGACCCTTGAGCCTATTGGTGAGCTGCTATGTGCCTCGGAAGCTGATGTCAACGCAGCTGTAGCCAAAGCACGTAAAGCGCAGAAAGCATGGGGTGCCAAATCGATTGAGGAGCGTGTCCAGCATCTGTTGAAGCTGCGCGAGGTGATTCTTGCCCATCAGGATCTGGTGGTAGAGACAGTTATCAAGGAAACTGGCAAGCCAATGCAGGACGCGCTGACCTTTGAGGTTTATGCGGTCTGTGATTTTATTTCCTACTGGTGCAAGCAAGCGAAGAAAACCCTGCAGGATCAAGTGATTCGTGCACCGGGTCTGCTCGGCCTGATGAAGAAAGTACACCTGACTTATCGCCCGATGGGTGTTATCGGTGTTATCACTCCCTGGAATGGCCCTTTTGTTCTGACGGCCAACCCCGGTGTGCAAGCGATTCTGGCCGGTAACTCGGTGGTGATCAAAGGCTCAGAAGTCACACCGTATTCCGCCAAATTGTTTGAAGAGTTATGCCTTAAAGCGGGCATTCCTGATGGCGTGGTGCAAGTGTTGATGGGCGACGGCCAGACCGGCGCTGATCTGACCCGTGCTGATATCAACAAAATTTCTTTCACGGGTTCAGTCAATACCGGTAAGAAAATTGCGTCCGTTTGTGCTGAGCGTCTGATTCCTGTCACGCTCGAGCTGGGCGGTAAAGATGCGATGATCGTGTTGGCCGATGCGGATCTCGATAAAGCAGTGCACGGTGCAGTGTGGGGCGGTTGCGTCAATACCGGTCACTTCTGCTGTGGTATCGAGCGCATCTACGTTCAAGCACCGATCTATGATGAATTTGTGCGTCGTGCCACTGAAATGGCCAAAGCGATTCGCCAGGGACAGAAACATGGCGTGAATGAAGATCTGGGTGCGGTGTTCTGGGATCGTCAGCTCACCATCATGGAAGCGCATGTTGAAGATGCTAAAAAACGCGGCGCAAAAATTCTTGCCGGTGGCCGCCGTAATCCTGAATTGAAAGGTCTGTACTACGAAGCGACTGTGATGGTCGATGTGCAGGAAGATTTTGATGTGATGACGCAAGAAACCTTTGGCCCGATCCTACCTATTGTCAAATTCAATACCATCGATGAGGCCGTCGAAAAAGCTAACAATTCAGTGTATGGATTGCACGGCAGTGTGTGGACAAAAGACGAGAAGAAAGGCATCGAGATTGCCAAGCGTATTGATACCGGCTCTATGGCGGTCAACGATATTGGCATGATGTACGGTGTGGCTAATGCGCCGTTTGGTGGCGTGAAAGAAAGCGGTGTGGGTTCTGTTAACGGTCAGAATGGCCTGCGTGGTTACGCATGTGTCATGCCGATTATTGTCGGCCGTTACGGTGGTGCTGATACCGGTTATCCGCATGACCAGAAAAAGTTTGACCAGATGAAAACCATCATGAATTTTATGTGGAAAAATCCGGTCGGCCGCTTCCTGTTCGGCGGTTAATTTTTTGCTACGTCATTTTTTATTCAGGCTGGCTTTATTAATAGCGTTCTGTGGCAACGTATATGCTGCTATCGAGAGCTATGATTTCCAGAATGAAGAGCAACGTGAACGTTATCAACAACTGAGTGAAGAATTGCGCTGTCCGAAATGCCAGAACCAGAATCTGGCAGATTCGGATTCGCAAATTGCTGCTGATTTGCGCAAGGAATTGCACCAGCAATTGCTCGATGGAAAATCTGACGAAGCCATTGTGGATTTCATGCGTGATCGCTATGGCGATTTCGTATTGTACAAGCCGCGCATGCAGCGCAATACCGTGTTGTTGTGGTGGGGGCCAATTGGCCTCGTATTAATCGTTGCAATATTATTGTGGCGTTCAAGGCGCTCCGTAGTAGACATAACGGAACCTGTTGTTACCAGTTCCTCATCGTCTTTACAAAATAAAAATCTGTCAGCAGCAAGATGGATTAATTTTTTTTCACTGGTTGTATTGTTGTTGGTTGCGGCAGGTTCTCTGGCGATTTATCGCCATCTCGGTTCTTTGCAAGCAATAGAAATGACGGAATTGGGGCGGGTTGTTTTCGCCCGTCAGTTGCCGCCGGAGCAACTGGTACAACAACAGGAAGTCCTGTTAAAGGAACTGGATGACTGGTTGCAAAGTCATCCTGATGATGAGCGATTTCTTTATATGCGCGCAAGACTGTTGTCTGAAGCGGGTATATGGGACAGAGCAGCAGCGGATTACCAGAATCTGATAAGCCAGTTTCCGGATCAGGACAATA
Source organism: Pseudomonadales bacterium (assembly GCA_035456205.1). Lineage (GTDB taxonomy): Bacteria > Pseudomonadota > Gammaproteobacteria > Pseudomonadales > UBA7239 > UBA7239. The sequence goes on along the minus strand of DATIDQ010000171.1, from coordinate 12,817 downwards.
TGCTTGCAGAATACGCGCAGGTTTTATTCCTGAAAAATAATCGCAGCATGACGCCGGATGTGCTGGCGTTTCTCAAGCAGACATTGCAAATCAATCCGCATAATGTCACTGCGCTGGGTTTGTTGGGCATGGCGGCTTTTGAACAGCAGGATTATCGTGGCGCTGTGGATTTCTGGCAGCGTTTGCTGCGTGTGATTCCACCCGGCACGCCGCAGTCTGAAACCATTGCAGAAGGTGTAGCGCGTGCACGTGAAATGGGGGGCATAGAAAATGAGCCTGCCGTTGTCGCAGACATTCGCTTGAGTGTAAAAGTTGATATTGCCGCGCAAGCACAGGCAAAACCGGATGAAGCAGTATTTGTATTGCTCCGTGCAGTAAACGGGCCGCGCATGCCTTTAGCTGCAGTCAAGACAACGGTGGCGGCATTAGCGCAGCCGATAGTGCTGGATACTGCAACATCGCCGATGCGCGGGCAGCTGGATCTTGCGGCCATCGAGACTTTTGAAGTGGTGGCGCGTTTGTCGCGCAGTGGCCAGCCGATTCCTGCTGCAGGCGATTGGGAAGGTGTCGGTCAGCCGTTTACAAGATCTTCCATTCCAGCAACACTGTCTTTATCAGTTGAAAAGGCCATCAGCCCTTAAAGGTATTTCTGTCAGTTCACGCTATCATTCGATGATCATTCCAGGGAGATACGAACCATGAAACATAAGTCAGCATTGATTGTTCTGTTGTCGGGGTTTGCCGGTTTTCTGCAGGCGCAAGAAGCCAAGGATATTAAGCCGGGGTTATGGGAGATTCAGCACAAAACGTCAATGGACGGGCAGGCATTGCCGGACATGAACAAAATGCTGGAACAGGTGCCACCAGAAATGCGTGGACAAATGAAAGCCATGATGGAAAAGAATGGTGCCGGTATGACAGACAAGGGGCTCACCATCTGTATCACACCTGAGCAGATTGCTAACCAACAATACGGCAGTGACCCGAAAGGCCAGTGTCAGGTCAGTGACATCAAGCACGATGGTAACGTCACACATATGACGACTGTGTGCAGTAAACCTAAGGGTGCGGGTGAAACGACTGTCACGCGTTTGAGCCCTGAGGCATGGACGTCTGTTTCAAAAATGACCATAGAAGAGAAAGGTGCCCAGCACACCATGGATAGCGAATCTACGGCCAAATGGCTAGCAACAGATTGTGGTGCTGTGAAGCCTGTTGGCCAACAGACAGCCGAAAAGAAAAAGGCTGAATAGGTTTTAACGATGCTTGTCACTGGCGCGGCGCTCTCCTAGAATCGCGCCCCTTTTGTATCTTTCTTAGTTATACCAAGGAAAAACATGCCTGTTATTACGCTTCCCGATGGCAGCCAGCGCAGTTTTGACCGTCCGGTCACTGTTGCTGATGTAGCTGCCTCTATTGGTGCCGGCCTGGCCAAGGCTGCATTGGCTGGTCGTGTCGATGGAAAACTGGTTGATATTTCCTGCGTCATTGAAACCGATGCGGCGTTGGCAATTGTTACCGAACGTGATGCAGAGGCGCTGGATATTATTCGCCATTCCACCGCACATTTGTTGGCGATGGCGGTGCAGGATGTATTCCCCGGTGCGCAAGTCACCATCGGTCCGGTGATTGAAGACGGCTTTTTTTATGATTTCGCCTATGAGCGTGGTTTTACTCCGGACGATTTGTTAAAAATAGAAAAGCGCATGGAAGAACTGGCTGCCGCAGATCATGTGGTGCAGCGTGTTGTGATGAGTCGCGAAGAAGCAGTCAAAACTTTTTCTGCGATGGGCGAACATTACAAAGTCGAAATCATTAATGATCTACCGGGCAATGAAGAAATCTCTGTTTACAAACAGGGCGAGTGGATGGATTTATGTCGTGGTCCGCACGTGCCATCCACTGGAAAGCTGAAAGCATTCAAATTGATGAAAGCTGCTGGTGCTTATTGGCGTGGTGATAGTAATAACGCGCAATTACAGCGTATTTATGGCACGGCGTGGCTGAACAAGAAAGACCTTGCTGCGTACATTACACGGCTCGAAGAAGCGGAAAAGCGCGACCATCGCAAAATTGGCAAGAAACTTGACCTGTTTCATATGCAGGAAGAAGCACCCGGTATGGTGTTCTGGCATAACAACGGCTGGATTATTTATAAAGAAATTGAAAACTATATTCGTGAACGTTTGCGCAAAGCCGGTTATCAGGAAGTGCGCACGCCACAAGTGGTTGATCTTTCTCTTTGGGAAAAATCAGGTCATGCGAGTAAATATTCGGCCAATATGTTTATCACGGAATCGGAAAGTCGCACGTATGCGGTGAAGCCGATGAATTGTCCTTGCCACGTCCAGATTTATAACAGTGCGTTGCACAGTTATCGTGAATTGCCATTGCGGATGGCGGAGTTCGGCTCCTGTCATCGCAATGAGCCGTCCGGTTCCTTGCACGGAATCATGCGTGTGCGTGGTTTTGTGCAGGATGATGCGCATATCTTCTGTACCGAAGACCAGATCCAGTCAGAAGTGGCATCGTTTATCCAGCTGCTTTATTCGGTGTATGAAGATTTTGGTTTTACCGATGTTATTATCAAGCTGTCTACTCGCCCGGAGGAGCGTATCGGCTCGGACGAAGTGTGGGACAAGGCCGAAGGTGCACTGGCAGACGCTCTTAATGCACAGGGCTTGGCCTGGGATTTACAGCCGGGCGAGGGCGCCTTCTACGGACCCAAGATCGAGTTCACCCTGAAAGACTGCATAGGCCGGATGTGGCAATGCGGCACAGTGCAGGTGGATTTCAATATGCCGGCTCGTCTCGAGGCCGAATACGTGGATGAGCACAGCCAGCGCCGTACGCCAGTGATGCTGCACCGGGCTATTCTGGGGTCGCTGGAGCGATTTATCGGTATTCTGATCGAGCAGTACGAAGGGGCGTTTCCCCTGTGGTTAGCTCCAGTTCAGGCGACTGTACTTAATATTACGGACAAGCAGGGCGAATATGCCGGTTTATTGGCAGAATTTCTTGAAAATCAGGGGCTTCGCGTACATGCCGACTTGAGAAATGAGAAGATCGGGTTTAAAATCCGCGAGCATACCATTCAGAAGACGCCGTTCCTGCTGGTAGTGGGGGATCGCGAAATGGAAACGCAAACCGTGGCCGTGCGGGCTCGCAGCGGAGCAGAACTGGGTTCAATGAGCTGGCAGCAGCTTGCTGAACATCTGCAATCCGAGGTGTCCCAGCGCGGTCGTGTGCGTTTATAGCTGTCTATTTGAATGATTTTTAGTTAAACGAACGGAGAACGGGTTATTAACCAGCCAGTTGAGAACAAAGAGCGCGGCGCGGCGAATTCGAACAAACAGCGCATCAATGATGATATTCGTGCACGTGAAGTGCGTTTGATAGACGCAGAAGGCACTCAGGTAGGAATAGTTGGCTTGCGCGAAGCGCTGGCTGCGGCTGAGTTGGCAGGATTGGATCTGGTGGAAATCTCACCTGATGCCGAACCTCCCGTTTGTAAGATTATGGATTTTGGTAAACATCTGTTCGAGCTGAAAAAGCAGAAAAATGAACAGAAGAAAAAGCAACACAGAGTTCAGATTAAAGAAATCAAGTTTAGACCAGGGACGGAAGACGGAGACTATCAGGTAAAACTACGCAACCTGATGCGTTTCCTGGAACAAGGGGACAAGGCCAAAATCACGCTGCGGTATCGCGGTCGTGAAATGGCGCACCAGGAATTAGGAATGGAGATGCTGAAACGCATCGAATCTGATCTGGTGGATCATGGTGTAGTCGAGCAATTCCCGAAAATGGAAGGGCGACAACTCACGATGGTTATGGGCCCCAAAAAGAAGAAGTAGGCCGTTTTATTACAGCTTGTTTCAAACATTAACCATGAATACCTCTGCCTGCTGTTGAGTAGACAAGTGTTCTAAATGCGGAGTTAGAAAATGCCTAAGATCAAGGTACACAGTGGGGCGTCCAAGCGCTTCAAGAAAACGGCGGCTGGTTACAAGCGTAAACACGCGAATAAGAGCCACATCCTCACCAAAATGACCACTAAGCGTAAGCGTCAGCTGCGTGGCACGTCTCTGGTTCACAAATCAGATGTGGTGTTGGTCGACAAGATGATGCGCAATCTTTGATTGCTGTTTCCATTCATCGCTACCGTTTTTTGAATCGTTAAGAGGATTACCCTATGCCACGCGTAAAACGCGGTGTTACGGCTCACGCCAGACACAAGAAAACACTCAAATTAGCTAAAGGTTACTACGGTGCGCGCTCGCGCGTTTACCGCGTTGCCAAACAGGCTGTTACCAAAGCCGGTCAATATGCTTTCCGCGACCGTCGCGTCAAGAAGCGCGATTTTCGTGCACTCTGGATTGTGCGTATTAATGCTCAATCACGTGCTGAGGGGCTGACTTACAGCCGCTTTATTGCAGGCTTGAAAAAAGCAGGCATTACGCTGGATCGCCGTGTTATGGCTGATATCGCTGTTCACGATAAACCAGCTTTTGCAGCACTCGTCGAAAAGGCCAAGGCTGCGCTGGCTGCTTGATACAAGTGGGTTCTACCAGGCGGCTCGCTTTTGCGGGCCGTTTTTACATTTGTGAAATATTTTTCGATTGGCAGACCGTTTTTTATATTTGAGTGATTGCGATGGACAATTTGCAAACGCTGGCTGAAGAGGCGAGTCGGGCAATAGCTGCAGCAGATAGTGAGCGTGCGTTAGACGATGTACGCGTTAATTATCTGGGCAAAAAAGGTTTGCTGACCGCTCAGTTGAAAAATCTCGGTCAGTTGTCGGCGGAAGAGCGCCCGGCAGCTGGCGCAAAAATCAATGTAGTAAAAGAAGCGGTGCAGGCGCAGATTGAAGCGCGCCAGCAGATTCTGGCTGGTGCTGCTATTGCTGCACGCCTTGCTAACGAAACTATCGATGTAACACTCGATGGACGTGGTGAGAGTACTGGTTCCCTGCATCCTGTTACACGCACCATTGCACGCATCCGCGACATTTTTGCCCGTGTCGGTTTTGAAGTCGTAGAAGGGCCGGAGATCGAAGACGATTTCCACAACTTTGGTGCCTTGAATATCCCGGATCACCATCCCGCGCGCGCTATGCACGATACTTTCTATATCGACGACAAAATGGTGTTGCGCACGCACACTTCTCCGGTACAGATCCGTGTGATGGAAAACAACAAGCCGCCTATCAGGGTTATCTGTCCCGGGCGTGTGTATCGTTGTGATTCCGACCTGACCCATACGCCGATGTTTCATCAGGTGGAAGGGCTGTTGATCGACAAGGACGTGAGCTTTGCTGATCTCAAAGGCTTGATCGACCAATTCCTGAAAGCGTTCTTCGAGACTGATCTGGCGGTGCGTTTCCGTCCGTCCTATTTTCCGTTCACTGAGCCGTCTGCTGAAGTGGATATGCAATGCACCCACTGCCGTGGTAAGGGCTGCCGTATCTGTAAGAATACCGGTTGGCTGGAAGTGATGGGCTGTGGCATGGTGCATCCGGCGGTGTTTACTAATGTGGGCATCGACAGTGAGCAGTACACTGGTCTGGCATTTGGTATGGGTGTCGAGCGGCTCGCTATGTTACGCTATGGAGTCAATGACTTACGGCTGTTTTTTGAGAATGATTTGAGGTTTTTGGGTCAATTCTGATTGTAGATATCGAGTTGGCGTATTATTCTCATAAATTGAATTAAAAGAGTTTTCTAATAGTATGAAATTTAACAAAAAATGGCTGGAAGAGTGGGTTGATTGCCGTGATCTGACTGCTCAACAGTTGGCTGACATAATCACCATGGCTGGTCTGGAAGTGGACGCGGTAACGCCAGTTGCACCGCCATTTACCGGTGTGGTGGTGGGAGAGATTCTGTCTATCGAGCAGCATCCTGATGCCGATAAATTGCGTGTCTGTCAGGTAGCGGGCCATCCTGATGGTGTGCAGCAAGTGGTGTGTGGCGCAGCCAATGCCCGTGTCGGTATCAAAATTCCATTTGCGACATTGGGCTCTGAGTTACCTGACAACTTCAAGATCAAGCAAGCAAAAATCCGCGGCGTGGACTCTTTTGGCATGCTGTGTGCCGAGCAAGAGCTTGGATTGGCTGAGAGCAGCGATGGCCTGTGGGAGTTGCCCGTCGACGCGCCAGTCGGCCAGAATTTGCGCGACTGGCTACAGCTGGATGACGATATTATCGAAGTGGATCTGACACCTAATCGCGGTGATTGCCTGGGCGTGTTTGGTTTGGCTTGCGAAGTGTCAACGCTGATTTCTGTTAGCCATAAATCATTAAAAATCAATAAAATAGAATCAGTTTCTAATAAACTGCGTGAAGTTAAGATTGAAGCGCCAACGCATTGTGCACGTTACGCTGGTCGCGTTGTCAGCAATGTCGATACCAGCCGCCCGATACCGGTATGGATGCGCGAACGTTTACGCCGTGCCGGTGTGCGCTCGATTGATCCTGTGGTCGATATCACCAACTACGTGCTGCTTGAACTGGGGCAGCCTATGCACGCTTTTGATCTGGATAAACTGGACGGTGGCATCACCGTGCGTTTGGCTAAGCAGGGCGAGAAGCTGGCTTTGCTGGACGGTCAGACTGTCGAATTGAAGCCGGACACGTTAGTGATTGCCGATGACAAAGCTCCGTTAGCTATAGCGGGCATTATGGGTGGTGCCGACAGTGCTGTATCACCGACTACCCGTAACGTATTGCTGGAAAGTGCCTGGTTCAATCCGGTGGCGCTGGCTGGTAAAGCGCGCGAATACGGCTTGCACACTGATGCCTCGCACCGTTTTGAGCGTGGAGTTGACTTTAATAAACAGCTGGAAGCTATTGAAATAGCTACACAATTGCTTCTGGATATCACTGGTGGAAAACCTGGTCCGGTAGTGCATATTGTCTCTGAAGAGCACTTGCCAGTTCGTGAGCCTGTTTCACTGAAGCGCGTGCGGCTGGATCAGTATCTCGGCGTTTCATTGCCTGAAAGTGAAGTGACTGGCATTTTCACTCGTCTCGGTTTTACTCCGCAGGTGGATGCTGAAGGTTGGATTATTCAGCCGCCAAGCTGGCGTTATGACATCGCCATCGAACAGGATCTGATAGAGGAAGTGGCCCGCGTCTATGGTTACAACCGCCTACCATCCCGTTCGATCAAAGCCAGCTTTGATCTTACCGGTATGCCAGAAACCGCCCTGGCTTCCGACGTGTTACTCAACACATTGGTTGGCCGTGGTTACCGTGAGGTGATCAGCTATTCGTTTATCTCACCTGAGTTACAGGCCATGTTTGAGCCTGAGCAAATTTCTGTACGTTTACGCAATCCAATCTCTGCTGATATGGCCGATATGCGAGCCAGTCTCATACCTGGCCTCGTCAGCACACTGCAGAACAATCTCAACCGCCAACAGAATCGTGCCCGTTTGTTTGAATGTGGTCTGCGTTTCCGGCTGGTGGGCGGTGAGCTACATCAACAGCCGGTGGCTGCAGGCTTGCTGTATGGCAGCCGCGCGCCGGAATCCTGGAATGCAAGTGGTAATGCGGCGGCAGATTTCTACGATCTGAAAGGCGATCTGGAAGCGCTGCTAGCGCGTACAGGCAGAGCGGGGGATTTCAGCTTTCGTGCGGCCAGTCATCCTGCGCTGCACCCGGGCCAGACAGCCGAGATTATGGATCGAGGTCAGGTGGTGGGTTGGATCGGTGCGCTGCACCCTGAAGTACAGCGCAAACTGGATATCAGCCAACCCGTATTCGTATTTGAAGTAGAGCGTGATGCATTGTTGGCCTCGCGCAAGCCTGCTTTCACACCGCTGTCACGCTTCCCGGAAGTGCGCCGTGACCTCGCGGTGGTGGTGGCGCGTGAATTACCTGTGGCGGCATTGTGTGACGCAGCGCGCACTGCCGCAGGAGATTGCTTGATAAACCTCAAGGTGTTTGACGTATATTGCGGGGAACACATTGAAACGCATAGAAAAAGTATCGCTTTTGGCTTGACCTTTCAGCACGCTTCGCGCACTCTAAACGAAGCCGAAATTGTTGAATGGGTCGATAACGTGCTTGGTGTATTGAACAAGCAGTTTGGTGCCGAGTTAAGGAACTGACAATGACTGAAGCGTTGACCAAGGCGGATCTGGCCGAGAAGCTTTTTGAAGAGTTAGGGTTAAACAAGCGCGAAGCCAAAGAGATCGTCGAGATCTTTTTTGAGGAGATCCGGTCTTCCTTGGCGCAGAACCAGAATGTAAAATTATCGGGCTTTGGCAATTTTGATCTGCGCGATAAAAGTCAGCGCCCGGGTCGTAACCCAAAGACTGGTGAAGAGATTCCAATCAGTGCGCGACGCGTAGTGACATTCAGGCCAGGTCAGAAGCTGAAAGCCAGAGTAGAAGTCTATACAGGTAATGAGCAATAAGCCGGCAGTGGTGAGCAACCTTCCGGAAACGCATAAAACAGGAAATTGACAAACAATGATGCTGGAACCCGGCAACAACGATGAACTCCCCCCGATCCCTGGGAAACGCTATTTTACAATTGGCGAAGTCAGCGAACTGTGTGATGTAAAACCGCATGTGCTGCGTTACTGGGAGCAGGAATTTCCTCAGCTGAAACCAGTGAAACGTCGCGGTAATCGACGCTATTACCAGCGTCAGGATGTGATGACCATTCGCCAGATCCGTTCGTTGCTATACGAACACGGTTTCACTATTGGCGGTGCACGTCAGCGCCTGACCGAAGAAGGCACTATCGTTGATGAAAGTGCAGATCGTTTCCGCGCATTGGTTCGCGACATGATTTCAGAATTGGAAGACCTGTTATCGATGCTTTCGCCGTCGCCGCAAGCCCAGAAATAATTTTCTACAAATTATCGGGATGTAGCGCAGCTTGGTAGCGCACTAGACTGGGGGTCTAGTGGTCGGAGGTTCAAATCCTCTCATCCCGACCAATTAAATATTTAAATTAATAACAAGTTCAGCCAACAATAAGAAAGCCGCATCGGAAACGAGCGGCTTTTTTTGTTAGTTACATCAGGAACAGTATCCATGCAAATAGATCCAGCACTGCATTCAACAGCTGACAACTACAAATTGCTGACCAATCTGGTGGTGCCTCGTCCTATTGCATGGGTGACCAGTCTGAACAAAACAGGTGTGGTGAATCTTGCGCCGTTCAGTTTTTTCAATGCAATTAGCAGCAATCCTGTGTATGTGATGATCAGCGTCGGGATTAATGATGCAAATAGCCCTAAGGACACGGCAAGGAATATTCAGGATAGCGGCGAGTTTGTGATCAACATGGTAACGGAGGATTTGTTGGCGGCCATGAATATTTCTGCGGCAGATTTTCCGTCAGATCAAAGTGAGCTGGAAGCTGGTCAATTAACCATTGTGCCGTCTGTATTAATTCGCACGCCGCGTGTGGCAGAAACGCAGGTCAGCATGGAATGTAAATTATTCAGTACGCAGACGCTGGGTTCCAGTCTGTTAATAATCGGTGAAGTGGTGATGTTTCATGTGGCTGATAATCTGGTTGGGTCGCGTATGCATATCAATAATTTTTCACCCATTGGCCGGCTTGGTTCCCCATCGGTTTATTGCCATACAACGGATCGGTTCGAGATTCCGCGTGTTAGCTACGGGCAATGGCTAGTCGAGAAAAAAGACTGATGACATCGCTCGAATATTGTCCTTGCGGGTATAAGAAAGCGTTTGAGCAATGTTGTGGCCGTTTCCTGAGTGGAATGCAGTATGCAAAAACGCCGGAGCAACTGATGCGCTCGCGTTACTCGGCCTATGCTCTCGGTGGTTATGGTGATTACCTGTTGCAGACCTGGTTTCCTGCTACGGCACGAGGACTGACAGCTGTGGAGCTTTCCGAGCGTTCGCATGAATGGTACAAATTGGATGTGCTGAACAAGTCACAGCAGGGAGACAATGGTGAAGTGGAGTTCAAGGCATATTTCTATGCTGATAATAGAGAGCTGGATGCGATGCGCGAATGTTCAACTTTCAAACGTATCAAAGGCTGTTGGTACTATGTCGGTGCTAAAGTCACTCAGACGGTCGGATGATTGAATATGAACACACACTACATTCTTATTGATTTTGAAAACGTGCAGGTCAAGTCACTAGCGCTGCTAAAGGGCGAGCATTTTCACGTGAAAGTATTTCTTGGCCCAAAGAATACGAAGTTACCAACGGATCTGGTATTGGCGATGAAAGATTTCGGGGATCGTGCAGATTATGTTGTATTAGAGGTAGGAGGCAATAATGCTCTGGATTTCCATATCACATATTATCTCGGGCGTCTTGTAGCCGTTGATGCAGTAGCCAGTTACACCGTGATTTCAAAGGATACCGGCTTTGATTCTTTGGTGAAGCATTTACAAAAAACAGGTGTGCGATGTGAACGTGCAGTATCGGTTGAGACGATGCGTTGTTTTGCTAGCGTAGCTCCTGTTGCAAAAGCGGTAGCTAAACTGCCAGCAAAGCCGGTTGCTAACCCAGGTACGAAGAAAAAAGCCGACGAACTGCTCGCACAGGTGCTAGCTAATTTCAAAAAGCGTAAAGCGGCGCTACCACGCACAGAAAAAACTTTACGCTCTACTGTCAAGACTCTGTGCGGGGTGCAATATTCAGAGAAGGAAATTGAAGCAGTATTTACCCGGCTATTGAAAAAGGGTTATGTGCTACTGAACGATAAGCGTGTGTCTTATCAGTTGCCTGCTGAATAGCCCCCAGGATAATTCCGTGCTTGAACCTGAACATCTCCTGAAAATTGCCAATACCAAAATGCCTTTTGGCAAGTATGCTGGCCGTATGTTGATTGAAGTGCCGGAAGAATATTTGTTGTGGTTTGCGCAGAAAGGTTTTCCGCGTGGTGAGCTGGGGGAGCTGATGAATCTGGTATTGATGATCAAGACTGAAGGGTTGGAAAATCTGGTCAAGCCATTGAAAAAAGGCCGCTGATTAAGCGGCCTTTTAACGAGTCACAACTGAATGTGATGGATTATTTCGTAGTCTTGTTTAATTCATCCATTTCATCGATGAATTTTTTCTGGTCTTCAGCAGATGTTTTGCTCCAGTTGCCGGAGGTGGTCATCAGACTTTTCTGTTTGTCAGTGGGGATATTGGGCCATATTTTTTCAATGCGGCTCATTACTGCTTTCTGGGTAGCATTCAGAGATGCCCATGGAATAGATTTAGCTGCTTTGTGTTTTGGTGCAGTGGCAGTAGCAGGCGCTTTTGTCGCGGCAGGTGTTGTTGCCAATACTGCTTGGCTGAAGCCAGCGACGAGGACGGTAGAAGCAACAAGAGCTGCGAGTCTGTGAGTTGTTTTCATATTTATAAAGACCTCATGGGTAATTAATGTTTCAGCCCGCGGACTATACTACGAATTGGTTGGGTCGAGAAGATACGCAGGTGGGAGGGTAGATTTGTTTATTCCTTGGGAAAGGTTGCCGGAGGCGACTTTGGAAAACATGATTGATAGCTATTGTACTCAGGTGCATGGGCTATGCTCCGACGATGATTTTGATTCTCTGGCATCGCGGCGACAGCAGGTGATGCAGGCCATCAAGGACGGCAGGTTGGTGGTGCGTTGGTCCGAGGCAGAAGAATCTGCCTGGATTGTGAACCCGGAATTAACGCCTCCGTAGTCTTTCCAATAAAGCTGACGTATCGCTGCGCCCGTGTCCCATTTGTTGTAATTCGCCGTACCAGTCGTTGATTTGTGTGACGCCAGGTAAATCTGCGCCTAATGCCGTGGCTTCGGTCAACACTATCCCCAGATCCTTGCGCACCCAGTCCACCGCGAAGCCAAAGTCGTATTCTCCGCGCAACATGGTCTGGGCGCGGTTGTCCATCTGCCAGGATTGTGCCGCGCCCTGCGACACCACATCCAGCACCGCTTGCACATCCAGCCCGGCCCGTTCAGCGAAATACAAGCCTTCGGCCAGGCCGGCTACCACGCCGGTAAAACAGATCTGGTTGACCATTTTTGTGAGTTGCCCGCTACCCACTGCACCAATCAATCTGGCGCGTTTGGCATAAGCCGCGAGTACCGGTTCGATGCGCGCAAATACAGCAGGATCGCCTCCAGCCATAATCGCCAGTTGACCATTTTCTGCACCGGCTTGCCCGCCGGAGACAGGTGCATCAATAAAATACAGCCCACATTGCAAAGCTTCCGCTGCCAGTTCACGCGCCACGGTAGCGGAAGTGGTGCTGTGATCCACCAGAATGCTGTCTGGCTTCATCATTGCAAAGGCGATGCGGGCGACTTCACGCAAATCGTTATCTCCACCCACACAGGTAAAGACAATATCTGCTCCGGTCGCAGCTTCTGCTATGGAGCTGGCTAATTGTCCTTCAGGGTGTCGCGCCAGCCAGCTTTCAGCCCGGCTTGCGGTGCGATTGAATGCCTGTACTTTGTGCCCGGCACGGACAAGGTGTGCTGCCATCGGGCCACCCATGGTGCCAAGGCCGATAAAGCCGATTGTGATGCCTGCCATAACTTGATATCTCTGCCATTTGTGTAAGTGTGGCAGCGTAGCAGGATGGGGTAAGATCGCCAGTCTGTTCTATTAAATAAGGGTATCTGCTATGGGCCACATCGCTGTCTACAACGCTACCGTCAAAATCACCGCTGAAAAGGCCTGGGAGAAATTGAAGGATTTGTCTCTGGCGCACAATTACGTGCCTGGCATCAATAAATGCGTGATCACGACTACACAGAAAACCGGTGTGGGCGCCAGTCGTCGTGTGTCTGGCCCACAGCAGGCATTGGATGAAACGGTGACAGAATGG
>DATIDQ010000170.1:0-3788 GCA_035456205.1 Pseudomonadales bacterium | reverse complement strand
GTGTCAGCGTGTTATTGGTTGAACAGAATGCCAACGCAGCACTGTCACTGGCCGGACGCGGCTATGTAATGGAACACGGCGAAATTACGCTGCATGACAGCGCTTCAAACCTGCTCGGCAATCCCGCAGTCAAAGCCGCCTATCTCGGCGGCTGATCCTGACAGTGACTTAAAACTACTTCATGGCCTGCGCTAACGTTGCCACTGTCTGTGGCCCTTGCAGCGTATCAACCAGCTTGCCGTCAGGATTGATGACAATCGTTGCCGGCAAGCTTTGCGGTACTGTGTGCGGAAATGCCAACTGGATATCGCTGACGATAACCGGATATTCGATGCGAAACCTGTTCGCCTGAACCAGCAAATCTGCCGACGCGGGTTTGTCAAAATTAATCCCCAACACCAGTGCATTCGGTGTCGCTGCCGCAAACTTGTTCAGCTCGGGAACTTCCTCAGTACAAGGTTTACACCAGGCAGCCCAGTAATTGATGTAGACCCATTTGCCCTGCCAGTCTTTTTGCTGCAAAACATTGCCATCCAGCACTTCCAGCGTGACTGACGGTGTTTCCTTACCGCACGATATTAGAAACACTGCCATAACCGCGACCAGTGTCGCTTGTATGGTACTTTTCCCTATTAGCATAGTGTTTTCCCCTTTTAAGCAGTATTGTTATCTTTGTACTACTCCCACCACACCTTTAACTTACCAATCTGTATTCATTATGGCAACCATTTACCACAACCCACGCTGCTCCAAATCCCGTCAGGCACTTGGCCTGCTGGAAGCAAAAGGGATCAAGCCAAACACCATTCTCTATCTGGACACACCTCCAGATGAAAAAAGCCTGCGCGCCATTCTGAAAAAACTGGGCATTACGGCCAGAGAATTACTGCGCAAAGGTGAAGATGAATACAAACAACTACAACTCGATAACACAGCATTAACCGAAAATGAATTGATTACTGCCATGTGTACACATCCGCGCCTGATCGAACGCCCGATTGTGATCAATGGCAACCGCGCCGTCATTGGACGTCCGCCGGAAAAAATTCTGGAGATTATCTGAATGTCCAAAAAATCCCAGTATGTACTGGTGTTGTACTACAGCCGCTATGGTGCAACAGCTGCGATGGCGCAGCAAATTGCACGCGGTATTGAACAAGTGAGCGGCATCGAAGCGCGCATACGAACAGTGCCGGCAGTATCCGCAGATTGCGAAGCTAGCGCGCCTGCCATTCCTGCAGAAGGTGCAATTTATTGCACACTGGATGATCTGCAACATTGTGCCGCTCTCGCACTAGGCAGCCCTACCCGTTTTGGCAATATGGCGGCGGCGATGAAATATTTTCTGGATGGTACCGCAGGTTTGTGGGCATCCGGCGCCCTGGCGAATAAACCCGGTGCGGTCTTCACATCCACATCGTCTTTGCACGGCGGACAGGAAACCACTTTACTCAGTATGATGCTGCCACTTTTGCACCACGGTATGTTGATTACCGGCATCCCTTATACCGAAGAATCACTACACCACACTCGCACCGGCGGCACACCTTACGGTGCCTCTCATCTTGCGAGCAAAGATAACCAGACTCTCAGCGATGACGAAAGCAAACTCTGCCAGGCATTGGGTAAACGTTTAGCGACTGTTGCTATGCAGCTAGGAAAAAATTAATGGATGTTGCTGCAAAAGCCAGGTTAGCCTGGCAATTAACGTTCACTCTTTACGTTTGTTTGCTGGTGAGCCTGACGCTGGATCACACCATCCTGCGACACACTTTTTACTGGCCGGTCTGGCTGATGCAGACTGCACCTTTGCTGTTGATTTTGCCGGGGTTGTTACAACACCGTGCTCGCAGCGGCACATGGCTGTGCTTTATGATCCTGTTTCATCTGATGTCGGCTATCGACCACGCTGCAACCACTGAGCACACCGTTATTTACAGCAGCATAGCAATATTAACCCTGGCTCTATTCACAACATCATTGCTGTTTGTACGCTGGCAGCGCATGCAGGACCCATTATGAAAAATGTTATCCGTATGATTCTGGTTTTACCGTGGCGAGCACTCAGCTGGTTGCGCGGCGCTATTGCCAATCTGTTATTGCTGGGAATACTGGCCATCATTGTCGTTGGCGGATGGGGGGACAAAAAAAATCCGACACTGCCTGAAAATTCCATACTGTACGTTGAACCCGGCCCGGCTATTGTTGAACAGCGCACGTATGCAGATCCATTCAGAAAAATGATGCAGCAAGACGATGAACAACCCGTTGAAAGCGTGCTGCATGAAATGACATCCGCTATTCGCTGGGCACAGCATGACAAGAACATCAAAGGCATTGTTATCAAGACAGATTGGCTGGCTGGCAGTGATCTCAGCAAGCTGGACAGCGTCACACAAGCCATTACCGAATTCAAAACCAGCGGCAAACCGGTCATTGCCATTGGTGATAATTACAGCCAGAGCCAATATTACCTGGCCAGTGTGGCGGACAAGATTTATCTGAACCCGATGGGCAGTTTACAGCTGTATGGTTTTGGCGCTTACCAGACCTATATGAAAGATTTTCTGGATAGCCTGGAAATCAATGTACATGTTTTCCGTGCCGGCCAATTCAAATCATTTGTTGAGCCATTTGTGCGCAATGATATGTCGCCAGAGGCGCGTGAAAATCTCAGTCAGTGGATGGATGAGCAATGGGCATTTTATCGCAATGCAATAGAAACGCGCCGCAAACTGGCACCGGGCAGTATTGATAAATTTATCAACCAACAAGATCAACTGCTGGCAAGCAGTGGCAATAACGCCGCTGCACTTGCTGTGCAATACGGTCTGGTGGATAGCATTGCTTCACGTACAGAAGCTGCAAAAATAGTGAATACATTTGCAGGTGGTGATGCAACAAAAGAAGCAGAGACCATTGATACTTCCGCTTATTACCAGCATGTATTAACACGCCAGGAAGCTGGCAAACTGATCGATAACGCCAAGCATATTGCCATTATCCAGGCCAGCGGCCAGATCACCGATGGTTACCAGCCGGCTGGTAATGTGGGTGCGGAAACATTGATCGATATGATTCGCAGCGCACGCGAAGATAACAAGGTTGCAGCTATTGTCTTGCGCATTGACAGCCCTGGCGGCAGCGCATTCGCATCAGAACTGATCCGCGACGAACTGGCTGCAGCACAAGCCGCCGGCAAACCGGTGGTTGCATCGATGGGCGGTGTTGCCGCTTCAGGCGGATACTGGATTGCCAGCAGCGCAAACGAAATCTGGGCTTCACCCACTACCATCACCGGCTCCATCGGTGTGTTTGGTGTGATCCCCACATTAGAAAATACGCTCAGCAAATACGGCATACACAGCGACGGCTATAGCACCACTGCACTGGCAGATGCGATGCAGATGGACAGACCGATGAATCCACTGGCTGCGCGCGTGATACAGCAAGGTGTTGAATTTACCTACAGTGAATTCTTGCGATTGGTAGCCGATGGTCGCAAGCGCACACCAGAGGCCATAGACCGTATTGCACAAGGCCGTGTCTGGACCGGCGCGCATGCAAAAACATTGGGATTGGTAGACCATATTGGCGAACTGGATGCCGCTATCGCTGCTGCCGCATCGCTGGCTAAAGTAGAAAAATATGAACCGGATTTTATCGAGCCTGAATTGAGTACATGGGAAAGTTTAATGCAGGGCTTCGGTACAAAAAGTTTATTACCACGCCCTGCCGCACAAGCTTTACAGATCATCAGCCAATTACCTGCATTGCGCAACCTGGCT
>DATIDQ010000169.1:0-3675 GCA_035456205.1 Pseudomonadales bacterium | reverse complement strand
GTTTCGCATCAACCCCCAACAACACAACCATGACCAACTCAGCCCGGATGAATTGCGCACTGTAGTGCGTGAATCCGGCACGATGATTTCACCGCGCTACCGCGGCATGTTGCTCAATATTCTTGATCTCGGCCAGATGACGGCGCAAGACATCATGATTCCCCGCACCCAGATCAGCGGTATTGATATTGATCGCAGCGATGCGGAAGTATCCGAGTTGCTGCGTAATACTGAATATACGCGTGTTCCGGTGTATCAAGGTGATATCAACAATATTCTTGGCATTCTGCATATGCGCCGTATCGGTCGGCTTTTTGATGATGAATCGAAAGAGCGGGATGTGCGCGATTTTATTCTGGCCAATATGCGCGAACCGTATTTTGTGCCGGAAACCACATCACTCAATGTACAGCTGTTGAATTTCCAGAAAGAAAAGCGACGCATGGGATTAGTGGTCGACGAATATGGTGACGTGCAAGGCATCATTACGCTGGAAGATATTCTGGAAGAGATTGTAGGTGAATTTACTACCAATCTTGGCGAAAGCAGCAGCGAATATGAACGCCTGCCAAACGGTCAGTTCCGTATTGATTGCAGCGTCAACATTCGCGACATCAACCGCCATCTCGATTGGCACTTACCCATCAAGGCAAATAGTGCACGCACGCTTAATGGTCTGTTTGTCGATTATCTCGGCGCTATTCCCGAGAGCAATGTCTGTTTTGTTATTGGCTCTTATTGTTTTGAAACTGAAACCATTTCCGACAACAAAATCCAGAGTGTTATTGCATTCGAGCGTAAAAAATCACGCTAGCTCTTTTAGCAATCCAGTAAGTGAGCGATCTGGCCGTCAAGCAATACACGCTGGGTTTGCACGAAACCTGTCACACGATAAAACGGTTTCCCGCCCTCACCATGTTCAACCGCCAGCGTCAATTTGTCCTGATCCTGCAACAGCGCACCCGCATCAGCACTCACTGCCAACTGACTGCTTCCCACTTGCCTGCACAACCACTGGCTGCGCTGTTCATCCAGCGCTTGTTGCCTATTGCGCAGAATATCGTTATCGCATGGTGCGTGCCAATCGAGTGCAAGGCTCCATTGCAACTGGATACCCAATTCACTGTCACGGCAATGTTCCAGCACACCGGCAAGCACTCGTGCACAACACGCTGCTTGTAACAAGACATCGGTAATGCGTCCTGCCTCAGCAGCCATCACCATCTTGATGCAGGAGCCTGCAGCAGGCATCCGCTGTGCATTGTAAAGCCGACACGTTTTCTCTACTTGCAGTTGCATCTGATCCAGCAGCGCACGCAAACGATCACGGCTCACCTGGCGCTGCAACAAATCCAGGTTGTGGCATTCCAGCAACAGATAAACCCGGCCACCTCCACTGTTGAGCAAATCTGCCGCAGCATCACGCAACGCAGCTGGCGACGGTGCTTGCACACGCTCAACATGCTCACGCAATTGGCCTAACACCAGCCGGATATCGTCTTCACTCATGTTCTCTGTTTTTAATTTTTCCATCGATAAAGGAAAACAATCATTCAATGCCTGCGCCAATACTGACTGTTGCTGTTTGATATCTCTCGCGAAGTAACGACTGATCACCAGCAGCAATAGCAATACAATCACACCGATCACAACAAGCACCCAGCGCGCTTCTGGCAATAAATGCTCGATCTCTCTGGTTTCCAGTGTCACAACAACACTGCCAGTCATATTGTCCCCCAGCGCCAATGTTGCCGAGTAATTGTGCACATAATCACGGCTATTCAACTCGCTGGGAGTTGCGCCGGCTTGCGCCATCAACTCATTTTTAGCGTCATAAATAACAGCGCTGACAATGCCGGGGGTTTTCAAAAGACGTGACAACTGCGCCTGCAAACTGATCATGTCACGCTGCATGACTGCATCCAGCGAGTTATTCGCCAATTGCGTAGCCACGGTTGCACCATAAGAATCTATGGTGTTATCCACCAGTTTTGTGACTCGCGTAAGAGAAAAAACGCCCGCCAGCGCCAGCCCTAGAAAAAAAACAGCGCCATACCCGATAACCAGACGCAACACGATAGAACGTTTAAAAAAAGTTAACACTGTTCAGGCTCTTTTTTGCGGATTGAAAAGGGAATCGGGGCATTATACAAACTTCATCACCAGCCGCTGCAGCCGCTGCGGCGTACCAACATCCAGCCAATACCCCGCGTAATGTTCGCCGCTCACTTGATCCGCTGCCATCGCTGGCAACAATATATCGCGCAAGGGAAATGCTTCACCAGCGCGCGCGCGCCAGCCTGTAAATAATTGTGGGTGCATCACAGACAATCCACTGAAGGTAAAACCTGGCTGTTCACCACGTGGATACGCTCTGCCTTCACGCAATACAAAATCGCCATGGCTGTGATGCTCGGGATTATTCACCAATACCAGATGTGCCAACCCGGACAGGGAAAGTCTGCGCAAATGCTCCAGCGGATAGTCCGTCCAGATATCACCATTGATCAGCAAAAAGGTATCTTCACCCAATAGAGACAGGGCATTGACGATACCACCGGCGGTTTCCAGCGGTTGCGATTCACGCGAATACTGGATGCGTACGCCCCACTGGCTACCATCACCCAACACTGCCTCGATCATATGACCAAGGTGCGCTGTGTTGATGACGATATCCTGGAAATTTGCGGTCGCCAGCCTTTCAATATGACGCACGATCAGCGGCTTGCCGGCCACATCCAACAAAGGCTTCGGGCAATGATCCGTCAAGGGCCGCATACGGGTACCGAGACCGGCAGCCAAAATCATCGCTTTCATAACGGGATCTCTTTCCACCACGATTGCCTGCGGCAAGCCGGCAACACACGCACTGCCATCCACTCGACAAACTCAGCCGCCTGCGGGTAACGGGCAGCCACTTCCATGGTGTAGTGCAACACCAGTGGCAAATCATTCAGGTAACCGGCTTTGCCGTCGCGCAGCCAGAGCCGGGCAAAAATCCCCAGCACCTTGATGTGGCGTTGCAAGCCGATCAGATCAAACCACATCAGGAATTGCTGTTCACTAGCGCCCGCTTTCCTTCCTTTTTTTATCAGCATTTTACGGTAAGCAAGCGCCCACTGTTTTACTTGCTCTGGCTGCCAGCGGATATAGCAATCACGCAGCAACGACACCAGATCGTAGGTCAGCGGGCCAACGAGCGCATCCTGAAAATCGATAGTGACCAACTCACCGACGGGGTGACTGTAGGTATGCAGCATCAGGTTGCGAGCATGGTAGTCGCGGTGCACAAACACTTGCGGCTGCTCCAGAGCACTGGCCACCAGCCAGTCGAAGCAGCTATCCAGCAGCGCCTGTTCGTTGCGGCCGAAGGGCAAATCCAGCAAATTCTGCACGAACCAGGAGGGAAACAGCGCCATCTCATCCCACAAGCGCTGTGCGTCATAGCGTGCAATCACACCTTCCTGCACCTCGATGGCCTGCATGTCCGATAACATCTCTAGCGCTTGTGCATACAACCCGTCTGCACTGCGATCATTCAGTGCCGGTAGCAGCAATTGATCACCGCAATCCTCCACTAATAAAAAACCACGCTCAAGGTCTGTCGCCAGTACCTGCGGCACCCGCACACCACCCTCTGCCAACAACCGCGAAACCGCCATATACAACACGCTA
>DATIDQ010000168.1:0-12763 GCA_035456205.1 Pseudomonadales bacterium | reverse complement strand
AAATTTGAGTCTGTAATTTAATTTTTTGTCAGGATTTATTTATGAGTATTGAAGGAAAAGTAGCATTAGTCACTGGCGCCAGTCGTGGTATTGGTAAATCCATTGCCGAAGCACTGGGAAAAATGGGTGCAACTGTTGTGGGAACCGCAACCAGTGAAGCGGGCGCAAAAGCAATTGGTGATCGTCTGCAAGCAGAAGGCTTTAAAGGCGCAGGTGTGGTTCTGAATGTTACAGATAGCGCTTCGGTAGATCAGGCAATAAAAATTATTAATGATCAATTTGGCAATATTGATATTCTTGTCAATAATGCCGGCATCACAAAAGATAACTTGTTGATGCGTATGAAAGATGATGAATGGGATGATGTTATTGCAACAAATCTCACCTCTGTATTCCGTCTTTCCAAAGCGTGTTTGCGTGGTATGACCAAAGCCCGTTGGGGGCGTATTATCAATATCAGTTCTGTGGTGGGTGAAATGGGTAACGCCGGCCAGAGCAATTACGCTGCGACAAAAGCCGGTGTAGCAGGTTTTGCGCGTGCTTTGGCCCGTGAAATCGGTTCACGCAATATTACTGTGAATACTGTGGCACCAGGTTTTATTGATACCGATATGACGCATGTATTGCCAGAAGAGCAGAAGCAAATATTATTGGGCCAAATTCCTTTGGCGCGACTTGGAAAGCCTGAAGAAATTGCTGCTGTAGTGGCGTTCCTTGCTTCAGAGCCAGCTGCTTACATTACCGGCGAAACCATTCATGTGAATGGCGGCATGTATATGAGTTAAGCCTGTCCTTGGCTCAAGAAAAAATCACCCGTATGTACGGTTATTCATAAGTACATAAATAGGCCGTATCAACAGCGACTTTGAGCTGGAACTTACAGTTTGCAGCAACTTCAAAATCATCACCGGCATTGAAGATTTGCCAGGTTTCATTGCCGGGAAGTTTCACTGTCAGTGAGCCACTAACCACGGTCATCACTTCTTTCTGGCTAGTGCCAAATTCATATTCACCGGGTGCCATAACACCAACAGTGGCTGGTAGTGTGCTGGTCTGGAATCCTATGGATTTTACTTTGCCATCAAAATACTCGTTTACTTTTAACATGCTGCGTTCCCCAAAAGTGGTATTAATGCGCGGCGCCCAGTTTATCAGGATATGCCTGGAGCTTGCCATGCTATCGGCAAGTCTGGATACTGCTAGTCAACAAAATTAACCAGAGGTTTTTACCATGCAGATAGCCAAAGATACCGTTGTAACCTTTCATTATGTATTGACGGAGAAGGGCGGTAGTTTTAGCGAAAATTCGCGTGATGAAGAGCCTGTTGCCTATTTGTATGGGTATGACAATATTCTTGCCGGGTTGGAAGAGGCTATGCTGGGTAAGCAGGCTGGCGACAAGGTGAGCGTCACATTGGAGGCCGAGCATGCTTATGGCTTACGAAATCCTGAGTTGCAACAACGTATGTCGATTAAGCATCTAAAATTTAATGGCAAACTTAAAGCGGGTGACATTGCCTGGGTGGAAACACAAGAAGGGCCACGTCAGGTAACAGTTATCAAGCCTGGAAAATTTATGGCTGAAGTGGATACCAATCATCCGCTAGCCGGGAAGACATTGACGTTTGATATAGAGGTTGCCAGTGTACGGGCTGCTACTGAGGATGAAATTGCACATGGTCATGCTCATGGTGCTGGTGGTCATCATCACGATTAAGGAGTAACAACTCATGGATATCCGCACAGTAACAAGCAAGTACCGACGATCCATTCTGGTGGTTATTTCCTTGTTGCTGTTTTATACGCTGACTGGATTTTTCCTGTTGCCGTGGTTTCTGCAGCGCTATCTGACACACACATTAGCCAACAATCTTCAACATACCATTCAAGTGCAAGATGTGCATTTTAATCCCTTCTTATTAAAGCTGCAGATTGATGGTCTGAAAATTCTCGATGCTGACACTACACCATTGGTGTCACTGGAGCAGTTTCGTTTTGATTATGAATTTTTGTCTGTATTTCGTCTGGAATACGGCATAGAAGAATTTTTTATTGAAAAGCCTTACGTAAAACTTGATGTAAACGGGAAGGGCAGTTATACCTTGCTGGATATGTTTCCAGCTTCACCAGAAGAAACTGCGGAAAATAAAAGTACGGAGACGTCAAAAATTCCAAAACTCTGGTTAGAAAGCCTGTTGATCAGCGGTGGAAAAATTGATTACCGTGATGCTCAGAGGGCTGGGGGGTTCAATCAGACGCTTCTTCTACCCACTTTATCAATCGAGGATTTCTATACGCTACAAAGCTCTCATGCCAATAGCCTTGCAATTGAAATACATGATCATGAGAGTGGGGTTTTGCGTCTTGAAACTAACGTATCACTACAGCCAGTGAAATTAAACGGAACGTTAGAGATTCAAAACCTGAATCTTGGCCGTGCCTGGCAGTGGTTGATGTTGCCAACCAACTTTCACTTGCAAGCCCCGCGCCTTGATTTGGCAACACAATTTACACTGCAGATGGGTGATAAACTGGATTTGCAGACCACGAGAGGATCAGTCACTTTACGTGATACTGCTCTTGGCGATAAGGCCAACCCTGAAGTGCCTGTGATAAAACTTCCGGTACTGTCGATTGCAGACATGGAAGTTAATTTGCAACAACAGTCCGTAGTTATGGGCACCGTGCAGGCAAATGATGGTGTGCTTGATGTGGTGCTGGACAAGCAGGGTGTCGCCAATTTGCAAACACTTTTTGCTCCTGTTGAGCAGCCTGCTCCAGCACAAACACGAGATCCGGCAGCGCAGTCAGTTGTTCTTGAAGCGGCAGCAACCGCACCTGCCGTCGCAGCGACTGCTGAATCAGCGAAGCCTTGGGATGTGTTGATTCATCAAGTCGCTGTTAGCAATTACACTGTGCAGCTGCGTGACGAAAAACCTAAAAAACCTTTTGCAGTTAATCTTTCTCCTTTATCTATCACTATCAATGAATGGAAACCGCTATCAGCTGACAAGTTTACGATACAGCTGAAAACCGGCATCAATGGGGAGAATATTCAAGCGCCCGGTAATTTGACAGTCGATACTCAGTTGCAAGTGACGCCGCTTTTGGCTGATGTGCATCTGGATTTACAGCAATTTTCTCTGCCGTTGGTGCAGCCGTATGTCAGTGACATTGTGCGTGCCGATATTAAAAGTGGTTCACTGAATGCGCTGATGGACGTTCATTTTGAGGCCGGTGACAAACCTACAGTAGATATAAAAGGCGGCACCAAAATACAAAAGCTTTCTGTTTTTGAGCAAGGCAAAGGTCGCAATTTAGCGAGCTGGGATGCGATGGATCTTTCCGGCTTGTCTTACCAGCTACAAGACAACGCTTTAAAAATTGACAAGATTACGCTGAATCACCTCAACTCAGGCGTCATTATTAATGCTGATGGAACTATAAACGCCAAGACATTGTTGTTGCCGCAGCCAGAAACCAAGAAGTCTTCTTCGGCGCCTATGAAAATGAATATCGCGGTGATCGCTATTGATAATGCAGATCTCGCTTTTTCTGATTTGAGTATGAAGCCAAATTTCAAAGTTGCAATGCAAAAAATGTCTGGATCTATTAAAGGTTTGTCGTCGGATGCTAAATCGCAAGCCGTTATTGATTTAAAAGGCAAGGTGGATCGTTACGCGCCAGTCACTATTAATGGCAAGGTTAACCCGTTGGCTGCCAAACCGAGTCTGGATATGCATATGGCATTCAGCAATCTTGAGCTGACTACATTCACGCCTTATTCCGGCACATATGCCGGTTTTAATATCGAGAGGGGGCAATTGTCCCTTGATATTAATTACAAGCTGGTTGATAACAAGATTGAAGGTAAAAATAAAATTGTGATGGATCAACTGCAACTGGGGAGTCCGGTTGAAAGTGCAAAAGCGGTTGATCTACCCTTGCGTCTGGCCATTGCATTATTGAAAGATGAAAACGGTGTGATTGATCTTGGTTTTGAAGTGGGCGGTGATCTTAACGATCCGCAATTTTCTATTGGCGGTATTATCTGGAAAGTACTCAGTAATATGATTATGAAGGTGGTGACATCCCCGTTCAGTGCCTTGTCTGCTTTGGCTGGTGGTGCAGATACAGAAGGTGTGGATCAGATTACTTTTTCGCCAGGGCAAGACCAGCTGGATCAAACCGCTTTGACGAAATTGCAAACGGCTGCTGGCATACTCAATAAGCGCGATGCGATACGTTTAAATGTGCAAGGGAATGTTTTGCCAGATGAAGACAGGAAAGGGATACAAAGTCAGAAACTGATTGCGATTCTGGGTGAAAACAGGGAAATTCCACCCGAGGCATTTCTTTCATCAAAAGCTGCTGTGGAAAATGGTGCCGCCTATAAAGCTATGGAGCATTATTACGATAAACAGGGTAAAGAAGATCTTGATGATGTGCTGGATCGTATCGGCAATGAAATGAAAACGCGTGGTGAAAAGCCTGAAAAAGACACCGTGAAAGCGCTTGCATATGAGCAGGGTTGGCAAACATTACAGAAAGGTATTCCGGTATCCGATGCAGAGCTGGATGATCTGGCTATGAGGCGCGCCAAACAAATCAAGGCGAATCTGGTTGAAACCAACCATGTTGCCCCAGAACGCGTCTTTGTATTGGACGCCAATACTGATCCAGCCAAAGCATCACTCACGACATCTTTGATACTGGATGCCCGTTGAAAGTCCCCCTTTACAAAAGGGAAACTCTAAAAGCTGTTTTTCAGTTCGCGTCTTTCTGAAAACTGTGCGGTATTGCTACAGCGCAAGAATGGATTCACTTTCTTTTCTTGCGCCATGGTGGAGGGCAGTGTCGGTTGCTTTTTTTCTCTTAGGTTTTCGCACCGCTTCTGATATTCAATAATATCGTCGTTGTCCGGCTCTATAAAACTGGCAAAGCGCAAATTTGCGAGTGTGTATTCGTGTCCGCAACAGACTCTTGTATCGTCAGGCAGCGCAGCCAGTTTCGATAGTGACTGATACATCTGTTCATGCGTACCTTCAAAAACACGACCGCAACCGGCAGAAAATAATGTATCACCGCAGAACAGGATTTTTTCCGCAGCGCTATAGAAGGCGATATGGTCCAGTGTATGGCCCGGTATCGCAATGACGGAAAATGCCATATTAGCGAGTGTAATACTGTCGTCGTGTTGAAGCGGGTAATCGATCAGTTTGCTGACAGGTGAATTCTCAGGGCCATAAACAGGGACATGTTTATGCTGCAATAAACCGGCAATACCACCACTATGGTCGGGATGGTGGTGAGTTAACAAAATACCGGATAGCTGTAGTTTTTCTTCATGTAACACGCGTAATACGGGAAAGGTTTCGCCTGGATCCACCACCCACGCTTTGCCATTCTTGGCCAGTAGCCAGATATAGTTATCGCTGAAAGCCGGTATGGGGATCAGCACAGGATTTGCATCAAACCTGAGAGGCTTTCAGTTCACGGCGACGGCGATGCAATACAGGTTCGGTGTAACCGTTGGGTTGGTGTACGCCACCAAATACCAGTTCGCACGCAGCCTGAAACGCTACCGATTCGTCAAAATTTGGCGACATATTGAGGTAATTTGGATCGTCGGCATTTTGGCGATCTACCACCACGGCCATGCGCTTGAAAGTTTCCAGTACTTGCACACGTTTGCAAAAATCATGGCGCAACCAGTTAGCAATATGTTGGCTGGAAATACGCAATGTGGCGCGGTCTTCCATCAAACCGATGTCATTGATATCAGGTACTTTCGAGCAACCTACGCCTTGGTCAATCCAACGCACCACATAGCCGAGTATGCTCTGGCAATTGTTGTCGAGTTCCTGCTGGATCTCGGCGTCCGAAAGTTTTGTGTCACCCAGTAATGGAATAGCAAGAATGTCATCAAGGCTGGCGCGCTCACGTTTTTTCAATTCTCCCTGACGCTCGAAAACATTCACCTTGTGATAGTGCATGGCGTGCAGTGTAGCTGCTGTCGGAGAGGGTACCCATGCAGTATTGGCACCAGCCATTGGATGCATGATTTTTGTGTTGACCATGTCTTTCATCAGATCCGGCATTGCCCACATACCTTTGCCAATCTGGGCTTTGCCGGCAAGGCCGCATGCCAATCCGATATCCACGTTCCAGTTTTCGTAAGCGCTGATCCACGATTTCTGTTTCATTTCGTTTTTGCGCACCATCACACCTGCTTCCATTGAAGTGTGAATTTCATCGCCGGTGCGATCAAGAAAACCTGTATTGATAAAAATGACGCGGTCTTTTGCTGCGCGAATACATTCTTTCAGGTTGACAGTGGTGCGGCGCTCTTCATCCATGATGCCGATTTTTACTGTGTTGCGTGGTAAACCAAGTGCGTGTTCTACACGGCCAAAAATTTCACAGGCGAATGCGACTTCTTCCGGGCCATGCATTTTGGGTTTGACGATGTAGATAGAGCGCTTGCGTGAGTTACAACGGCTGCCGAGACTTTTCAGATCATGCATCGCGATGGCAATGGTAATCATTGCGTCGAGTATACCTTCCGGTACTTCTTCATCTTTCAGCAACACCGCTTCATTGGTCATCAAGTGGCCGACATTGCGTATCAGCATCACAGCACGGCCGTGCAGTGTAATGGGCTCACCGGTCGGGCTTAGCGCGTGTAAATCCGGCGCCAGAGTGCGTGTCATTTCCTTGCCGTTTTTCAGGAATGTATCGTTCAAGGTGCCTTTCATCAGGCCCAGCCAATTGCGATACACATCGGTTTTATCTTCACCATCCACAGCAGCAACAGAATCTTCGCAATCCTGGATGGTGGTGATGGCTGATTCGAGTACAACATCCTTGATATGCGCAGGATCATCACGACCGACAAGGTGTTCATCATCAAACTGGATATCGATGTAGAGGCCATTGTTGCGCAACAGGATGTGTGATGGATTCGATGGGCTACCACCGGTATTGCTGAACCAGTAGCCAGCAAATTTTGTAGTGTCTTTCAGCGCTGTTTTATTGCCGTCTTTTAATGTGACTTCCAGGTGTGCATTGATGACTGCATATTTCACAGCATCAGCATGCGAACCACTGGCCAGTGGTGTTACCTCATCCAGAAATTTCCGTACGTAAGTGATGACTTGTGCGCCGCGCACTGGATTGTAGCGCGTGCCTTTTTCGCAGCCATCCGTTTCTGGAATCACATCAGTACCGTACAACGCATCGTACAGTGAGCCCCAGCGTGCATTGGCCGCATTGAGTGCGTAGCGGGCATTTTTAACGGGGACCACCAACTGTGGGCCGGCCAGTGTTGCAATTTCTTCATCCACACCGGCTGTAGTGATTTTGAAGTCGGGTCCTTCTGGCAACAGATAGCCTATTTTTTGCAGGAAGGCTTTGTATTTTTCATGATCGTGCGCTTTATCGCAGTGTGATTGATGCCAGGTATCAATCTGCTTTTGCAGGGTGTCGCGCTTGTCCAGCAATATGTTGTTCTTCGGGCCGAGATCCAGCACGATGGTTTCAAAAGCACTCCAGAAATCATCGGCATGAATACCTAGACCGGGCAATACTTCATCAACCACCAATCGATAAAGCGATTCGGCAATTTGCAGGTCACCGTGAGAAATGCGTGGTGTAGTGTCGTTGTCGGTCATGCGCTTGGGCTCATACAAATTAGAGTAAAAATCAGCAGCAGTATAGTCAGGAAAGCTGCGGCACTGGAGGCTGTGCATACTACCAGACGGTGTTGTAAAAAAACTTCAGGAAATATATGTGTGATAAGCGAAAAAAATGCATAATTTGCCTGTCTTTGCTGGATAAATATCGGCTAGATCCCTAAAATGCCGCCTCCTTGCTCACCCTTGAGCCACCAACCAAAGCCTTGCTGGAGATCCACATGTCTATCGGTAACTATGACCGTAATGCTGAAATCGCACGCCTGAAAAAAGATTGGGCTGAAAATCCACGCTGGAAAGGCGTAACCCGTCCTTATTCAGCAGAAGATGTAGTGCGTCTGCGTGGCTCCATCAAAGTGGAAAACACTATCGCCAAGCGCGGCGCGGAAAGGTTGTGGGAAATGGTCACTCAAGGTGCCAAACCTGCTTTCCGCCCAGAGAAAGACTTTGTTAACTGCATGGGGGCTTTGACCGGCGGTCAGGCAGTCCAGCAAGCCAAAGCGGGTGTACAGGCTATTTACCTGTCCGGCTGGCAAGTGGCTGCGGATAACAACAGCGCGTCTAATATGTACCCGGATCAGTCTCTGTATCCAGTGGATTCTGTGCCCGCTGTGGTGAAGCGTATCAACAACAGTTTCAAACGTGCTGACCAGATCCAGTGGAAAGCAGATATCAAACCAGGTGATGCTGGCTACGTGGACTACTTCCTGCCTATCGTGGCTGATGCGGAAGCCGGTTTTGGCGGCGTGTTGAATGCCTATGAGCTGATGAAAGCGATGATCGAAGCAGGCGCTGCCGGTGTTCACTTTGAAGATCAATTGGCTTCTGTGAAGAAGTGCGGCCACATGGGCGGCAAAGTACTCGTTCCAACGCAGGAAGCTGTACAGAAGCTGGTGGCTGCGCGTCTAGCTGCTGACGTTGCTGATGTACCGACTATCGTATTGGCTCGTACTGATGCCAATGCTGCTGACTTGATGACCTCTGACTTTGACCCGAATGACAAACCGTTCGTAGTCGGCGAGCGTTCTCCGGAAGGTTTTTACCGCGTGCGCAACGGCATCGACCAAGCTATCTCACGCGGTCTGGCTTATGCACCGTATGCTGATCTGTTGTGGTGTGAAACTGCCAAGCCGGATCTGGAAGAAGCACGTATCTTCGCTGAAGCTATACGCAAGAAATACCCGGATCAGCTGTTGGCCTACAACTGTTCACCTTCCTTTAACTGGAAGAAAAATCTGGATGACGCGACCATCGCAAAATTCCAGCGCGAACTGTCTGCCATGGGTTACAAATACCAGTTCATTACTTTGGCTGGCATCCACAACATGTGGTACAACATGTTTGAGCTTGCACACGCTTATGCACGTGAAGACATGAAGGC
The DNA here is from genome assembly GCA_035456205.1 of Pseudomonadales bacterium. Taxonomy (GTDB): domain Bacteria; phylum Pseudomonadota; class Gammaproteobacteria; order Pseudomonadales; family UBA7239; genus UBA7239. Next base: position 3,688 of record DATIDQ010000168.1, on the reverse strand, counting down.
CTATGTTGAAATGGTGCAAGAGCCGGAATTTGCTGCACGTGATAAAGGTTATACCTTTGTTGCCCACCAGCAAGAAGTTGGTACAGGCTACTTTGATGACATGACTACTGTTATCCAGGGTGGTGCTTCATCAGTAACTGCATTGACCGGCTCTACCGAAGAAGAACAGTTCCACTGAGACTGGACTGTTTAACTAAGATTGGATACTGTCTATACTTACAGCCACTATTAATTAACAGGGAATATTTATGAGCGCACATGAAATAGGACTGTTTTTGTTTCGCTGGGCACACGTTCTTTTCGGGATCGTGTGGATAGGCATGTTGTACTACTTCAACTTTGTACAAGGCGAATATTTCAAGGAAGCGACAGCTGACGCAAAAGCTGACGCGGTACAGAAATTGGCACCACGTGCTCTGTGGTGGTTTCGTTGGGGGGCAATGTTTACCTTTCTTACTGGCGTCGTACTGTTACTGGGTATGCTCAAAACAAACCTGGTGAATGACTTGACCGTGACTGGCGCAATTCTGGGTACTTTGATGTTCCTGAATGTATGGCTGGTTATCTGGCCTAACCAGCAAGTGGTCATTGGTCTGAAGCAAGGTGATAAAGCAGTTGCCGGGGCCAAGGCTTTATTGGCTTCACGCACTAACGTATTGTTTTCTGCACCGATGTTGTTTGGCATGCTGTCTGGCCCCCATGGTGGCGGTTATACCAGTCAACACCTGTTTGTGGCGAGTGGCACAAGCGTGGGCTTCATGATTGTTCTGGCTATTATTGCTGCATTAGAAGCGAATGCGCTGTTGGGTAAAACCGGTCCGATGACAACAATTAAAGGTGTCATCCATTGCAGCCTGGCATTAACTGCTGTGTTGTACGGTCTGCTGTTTTTTCTGAGCGCAGGCGCCGCTGCTTAAGTCAGTGCTTTCCAGATGATACCTTGTTTTGAAAACGCCCCGATTTCGGGGCGTTTTCATTTATAGTCCACGCCCAATTCCATTACTGAATCTTGAGCATGCACATTATCCCACGCCGATCTGTCCTTTATATGCCAGCCAGTAATGCACGTGCTTTAGACAAGGCACGCAGCCTGCCGGCAGACTGCATTATTATTGATCTTGAAGATGCAGTAGCGCCTGCTATGAAAGAAATTGCGCGGCAGCAAGCCATTGAAGCTGTGCAAGCTGATGGCTATGGTGTGCGCGAAGTGGCTATACGCATCAATGCGGTGAGTACGGAATGGTTTGAAGATGATCTGGCTGCCGTTATTGCGAGTGATGTCCACGCGATAGTGTTGCCCAAAGTGGAAGACGCAGAAACCGTGCAGCATGTGGCAGATCGCTTGCCAGAAGGTATGGCGCTGTGGGCCATGATCGAAACGCCACGCGGCGTTGCCAATGTTGAATCTATCGCACTGTCTCACAGCCGCTTGCAGGTGTTGGTAGTGGGGACATCCGATCTGGCCAAGGAGCTCAGGATCCCGCATCGTTCTGATCGTTTGGGATTTCTCTATAGCCTGAGTCGTTGTGTCGGTGCCGCGCGTATTGCTAACGTCGACATCATTGATGGTGTCCATCTTGATATTGCGGATAGCGATGGTTTTACTGCAGTGTGTGAGCAAGGTAAGGCGTTGGGATTTGATGGTAAATCACTGATCCATCCCAACCAGATTGATGTAGCCAATAAAATATTTGCACCTGATGCCGCTGAAGTAGATCGTGCAAAGCGTATTGTGGCAGCCTGGCAAGAAGCGGAAGCGGCAGGTAAAGGCGTGGTGGTACTGGACGGCAAGTTGGTAGAGAATCTACATGTCGCGGACGCAGAAAGAATCCTGATGCTGTCAGATGCTATCGCGAACGCCATTCATTAAGACCTTTGGTCGCCTGAGTAGGTGCTTTCGTCGAGTTTGGTTATCTAGCAAGAGTTGTTACTGCTAGCGTGAAGACATAATTCTAAATACGGATGGATATTGTATGAAGAATGCTGTTGAACTGCTTGATGTAATTGAGTCCAGTCATCTTCCTTTGTCCGATGCACTAGTTGAGCGCCGCGACGATATCCTGCAATTGGTTGATAGCCGTATCCAGAAGTCCGCAGACCCGGAAGCGATAGCAGCTGAATTGGCTGGATTGCTAGTGGATGAGGGTGTAGTCCTCAGTGATCAGGAAAGTGTGCAGGAAGTCATAAAGGAATATCTACACGTAGTGGCTGATGAGGAAGCTGGTCTGGGTGATGATGAGAAAAGTTTTCTTGAGGGATTTTTGAAGTAACAGTCATATCTTATTGATTTATAATAAAATTAGCAAAATGCCCATTTCTGAATGTTATAATAATTAGCATTAACTAATATTCATAATATATTGATTTTAATCATAATTATATTCGCTAGTGGGTAGTCGCCCCATTTTGTCAAAATCTATAAACCTCACGCAGCTATTGAACATACGCTTCTGATTCTCGGCCAGTTGCTCAGGTGTACCTTGACGATAAAAGGCGTCCTGATCGGCTATTGCTTCTGGTGGAAAATTTTCCTCAACAATTGCATCGCATGGCGGCGCATCGTCAGTCAGTCTACGAACCACAATATTTTGCCGGTAACCAAAGTTTTGCTGGGTCTCGATAGCGATGGTTGTATGGCTTTCCAACCACGTTTCAAGCCAGGCCTCTCTAGTGAGACGCGGCGGCGTTTGTAAAAATACTATGTGATTCATACCAAAACACCGCGCACCTTCTGTTACCGGGTGTAATACGTTGGGAAGCGGTTCAGATTCACAAACGCTATAACCGGCAATACGGGCAACCGATTTCTCCAGGATATGTTCAGCGGAATGGCGCTGAGTAGCACTGGACATCCAGAAAGACAAGAATGCGTCAGGCAATGATGTCTGGTCTGTTATCCGCATGAATGCAGCCGCTGCAACATCCCCATCAGGAAGGTTCAGACGAAATTTTTGACCCCCGGCTTTTCTCAAATCAGATATAAGCCGTGTTGACAGCTGCTGGTGCCAATCCACGTCAGTAATATTTTCAGGTTTCCAGAGGAGATAAATCAGTTTTTCCACGTTAAGCTCACTGTGTTATTCAGGTAATCATACTATCGTAGGTGCGAATGATGAAAATGTTTCAATTGCCAGAGGCCGCAGATGCCTTACCGGGAAGAAACTCGCCCATGCTGGTGCCTGCTGCGCACACTGTATTACACACTCCAATGCAGCCACCATTCCCGGATGGCATGCAGCAAATCATATTTGGCATGGGGTGTTTTTGGGGAGCCGAGAAAAAATTCTGGCAAACACACGGGGTTTACACAACAGCGGTGGGATACGCTGCTGGCTTTACCCCTAATCCGTTATACGAGGAAGTTTGTAGTGGTCTCACCGGCCATAATGAGGTGGTGCTGGTGGTTTTTGATCCAGCCATTATTTCGCTTTCAGGCTTGTTACGAATTTTTTGGCAAGGACATAACCCGACATTGGGGATGCGTCAGGGAAATGATATTGGTACACAGTATCGTTCAGGTATTTATTGTTTTGGTGAAAACCAGCACGAAGAGGCTAAAAACAGTGCCATGCTTTATCAGGCGGTGCTGGATCTGGAGGGAAGGGGGCGCATCACGACAGAAATTCTTTCTGCTCCGGTTTTTTACTATGCAGAAGCGTATCACCAACAGTATCTGGCAAAAAATCCC
>DATIDQ010000167.1:0-15258 GCA_035456205.1 Pseudomonadales bacterium | reverse complement strand
GATAGGTATGCATTACATGCTCTGCCTGTTCTGCGAGGATGCCGGATAGCACCAGATCTCCGCCCGGTTTTACCAGCGGTGCGATTAACGGTGCAAGTTCGCGCAGTGGGCCGGCGAGAATATTGGCGAGTACCACATCGGCTTGCTCATGAATGCTTTCACCTTTTGTGTCGACCAGTTGCATCCGCAATTTTTCGCTGCAGTGATTCTGTTCGGCGTTGTCTTGTGTCGCCGTTAATGCTTGCGGATCATTGTCATAGCCAATGGCGGATTGGGCGCCGAGCAACAGCGCGGCAATAGCGAGAATGCCGGAACCGCAACCGTAGTCGATCACGATTTTATTTTGCAGTGTTTGAGCGTCCAGCCATTCAAGGCACAATGCCGTGGTGGGATGCGTGCCGGTGCCGAAAGCGAGACCGGGATCAAGACGCAGGATCACGCTGCCATCATCCGGTGCTTCCGCCCAACTCGGATAAATCCACAAGCGCGTGCCAAAGGCCATCGGCTGGAAGTGTTCAATCCAGGCGCGTTCCCACACCTGATCTGCCAGCGCTTCAAAACGCACAGCGGGTAACTCTGCACCGAATACGGCAACGAACTGCTCACGCAAAGTCTCTTCGGTGAATTCTTCGGTGAATAAACCGACCAGTTGCACATTATCCCACAGCGCTATTTCACCGGGGCCGGGTTCAAACAACGGTTGGTCTGCTGCATCGCGGTAAGTGACAGAGGATGCGCCCAGTGCAAGTAACAGATCTTCATACTGTTCGGATTCCTGCCGTGGAATATCGATAAAACACTGTAACCAGTTCATGTGGGTAGCCAATTCATATTTAAACGTTGCTCGCAGGAAAACTGATGATAAATTCGGTGCCCTGGTCGCCTTCGACCGGGCTTTTCACTTCAATATGTCCACCGTGATCTTCAACAATACTGTACACAAGCGCCAGACCGAGGCCTGTGCCTTGTCCTGCAGGTTTGGTGGTGAAAAATGGTTCAAATACGCGATCGATATATTGCGGTGCAATACCCACACCGTAGTCGCGAATGTGAACAACAATATTGCCGTTTTGTTGTTCTGAACGAATATCTACCGGACTTTCAGCCGGGCTGGCATCACGCGCATTGCTGAACAGATTGATAAACATTTGTGTGAGCGTCTGTTCATTACCGAGCACTAATGTATCGGGTGCCATCATGTTGTTGTAGTGAACCCGCGCACGGTCTTTTTGCAAGGACAGCAAGTGAATGGCTTCCTCGATGCATTCGAACAAATCCACTGGCGCCTGTTTTTCTTCACCGGATTTACCGGCGTGAGCGAAGTGCACCAGTGATTCCACGATGCGGTTGATGCGTGCGGTCTGGCCAAGAATCTGTCCAGCGACTTCCTGCACAGCGGGTTGTTCGTTTTCGAATTTCAGATCCTGTGCCAGACAGGCAATGCCGGTGAGTGGGTTGCCGACTTCATGTGCGACGCCAGCGGCCAATCTGCCTATCGAAGCCAGCCGCTCGCTGTGCAGCAATTCCTGCTCCAGCTGCTCGGTTTCGGTCAGGTCATCGATCATGATGATATGGCCTTCGGTATCTGTCAGGTCACCGCCACCCAATGTTGCCTTATGCAGGCTAAGCCAATGCTTGTTGCTGCCTATGTCCACCGTTTGTTTGCGCACGTGGGCACTGGTATCCAGCAGGAAATCGTCGATCAGCGCACCCCAGGGAAAAGGCAAGTTGATAACGGTGGAGCCCAGCACCGCTTCTGTGGCAATGCCGGTGAGTTCGGTCATCGCCCGATTCCATAGCAGCACTTCGCCATCATCCCCCAATGAGCACACAGCCATGGGCAAGCTCTCCAGTGTCTGGCGATGGTGGCGGCGCAGTTTGTCCAGCTCGCCGGCCAGGCCGGTCAGGTGGTGGCGAAACAGGTTGATACGGTTTTCGACGAAATGCAGGTCTTCCTTGAGCGGGGCGTCGGCGGCGGTATGGTATGGCACGGCGCGATCCATCAGGGCGTGGGCGACGGCGGCACCCATCAGGCCAGACAGGTTGGCCTCCAGCCGATCACGCAGGCGTCGCAATGCATAGGGGCGGGCATCGTTCATGGTCTGGTCGATGTCAGTGAGCGCTCGCTGTAATTCCTGATGAGCAGTATCAGCACCCAAAGCCACACTGAGCCTGTCGCCGATCTCGGCAGCACTGCGCACATCCAGCTCCAGCCGCAGCGGGCGCGCTACATCATCCATTGAACATTGTTCAGCGGCACGGCGTTCTTCGGCAGATGTGCGGGTCAGGCGTGACACGACCACGAACAGGACGATATTGACGGTGATAGTGATGGTGGTCAGCTGGCTCCAGTTTTCAACACCCAGCCGTAGCGCCAGATTGAGGGTAGGTATCTCCAGTAAGCGCCAGCCGACCAGCGTGGGCAGTAGCAGGCAGCCAATCCAGAGCGCCATGCCTGCAGACAAACCGGTGAGCAGTCCCTGCTTGTTGGCGCGTGAGCCATACAACACAACAAAAACGCCGGGCAGGAATTGCAGGCTGCCGATGAAAGACAGGATGGCCAGATCAGTCAGCGTTTGACCATCCTGCAGCAAACAATAGAACAGATAGCCAGCGGCAATGATCATCGCCATCAATACGCGCCGCAGCCAGGTGATCAGCCCGTACAGACCGATGAAGCCGGCGATAGGCCGATACAGTGGCAGCAGCCAGTGGTTGAGGCACATGGTCGAAAGGGCCACGGCCATTACCACGGTTGTACCAATGGCAGCGGATAAACCGCCGACATACGCCAGTGCGGTGAGACCGGTTTCACCAGCGGCCAATGGCACCCCCAACGTGTAGTACTCAGGTGTTACCGCTGTGCCCGCTGCAAACCCGGCCCATAGAATAGGCAGTACCGGCAGACTGAGTAGCAGCAAATACAAGGGAATACCCCAGCTGGCCTGGCGCAGGGTGCGCAGCCGCGCATTTTCGGCAAAGCCCATATGAAACATATGCGGCAGCACAATGGCGGTGGCAAAGAACAACATGACCAGCATGTGGGATGAGGCGTTTTCAACGGGGCGATACAAGGTTTCCAGTTGTTCCGGGTGCAGGGACAGCCACTTGTCCAGGCCGCGAAAACCCCCAAACACGTGGTGCAGGGCGAACAGCCCCACCGCTAACAATGCGACCATCTTGATGACCGACTCCAGTGCCATGGCGGCAATCAAGCCATGATGGCGCTCGCGCCCTGCCCCGAATACCGCGGCAAACAACACGGCTGCAATACAAAAAATTACCGCCAGCTGATCGTGCAATTCAAACAGGGCGTCGCGACTCGCTGTCGGCTGATAATTGATAATCAGGGAGGTGTCAGCCACCGCCTGGATCTGTAGTGCCAGCAGGGGCAGTGCGCAGAGCAGCATAAAGAACGTGGCCAGCACACCGGCAAAGGGGCTGCGAAAGCGAAACACCAGCAGATCTGCCAGTGAATGCAGTTGGTAGGTGCGGGTCAGCCGGAACAGCGGCGCCATCATCAGTGGCGCGAAGACAAACAGGCCGCCTGCACCCATGTAGTAAGACAGCGCGCCGTAGCCGTATTGATTGAACAGATCGACGACGCCATAAAAACTCCAGGCGCTGACAAATACGCCCAGTGACAGCACTTGTATCAGCGGATTGTCATTGAACCAGCGCGGCAGGTATTTCCGTTCCGCCAACCAGGCAATAAGAAACAGCAGGCCGAAGTAAATGCAGCTCGCGATGATAATGGTCTGGTCGAGGTTAAACATCCAGGGCGCGACGCCTTACGGCCCTTCTTCATTGTCGGGCGCGTGCAACTGCAACAGAAAAGTAGCGAGCACGATACCGGCCCAGATAATGTAGGGCCGAAACCAGGCGCCACCGGGATCGATCATCCAGCCAAAAGCCGTCGGCGAAAACACATACGCCGCGAGAATCAACAATATGATGGAGCGGGAGATATACATAGCGGCCAGTATACATGTCACCTGAATATCAGTATCCAGATTGGCGCAGGGACATGGTAGGGCTTCCCTGAAAAATGTTACTCTGCCCGCAGCTATTCAGCACATCAGGAGATTTGTGTATGGCCGGTATTCATGACCTCATAGCACGCGAGGTGTAACAACATGTATTTTTCATTGAATGTGAAACAGAGTCTGGCAGCGTTTGCTATTGCGGCCCAGATTTTTGTGATTGCTATTGCGGGTGTGGGTTATTGGGCGGCATCACAATTGACAGATGCCATGTCTGCGATAGGCCTGACATCGACAGCGCTTAGAACAGAGATGCAAGCCGACATGATGCACGATGCTTTGCGTGCCGATGTATTCGCCGCACTGCATGCCGGAAGATTGCATGATGAAGAGGGTAAACAGGCGGTGCTGCTGGATTTTAATGAGCATTCAAAAAGTTTAAGGGAGAGTTTTGATGAGAATCTGTTATTGCCCCTGGATCCAAAAATTATTGCAGAGCTGACCAATGCCAAACCTTCCGTTGATAAATATATTCAAGACGCTGATGTCCTGATAAAAAAATCGTTTGAGAATAATGCAGAAGCGGCGAGTGAGCTTCCATCTTTCATTGACGCATTCAGAGAGCTGGAAGTGTCTATGGAAAAACTGGGTGACAGTATGGAAACAGCCGTTAATGAATCCCAGGTAGCGACCAATGCCAGAACGCGTTCTGCGCGCCAATCTATTCTGGCAGTACTGATTATTTCTATTCTCACTATGGTATGGATTTCGATCAGTATTACTCGCAGCATATTCAAGCAATTGGGCGCTGAACCTGTGGTAGTGAATGAAGTGATCCGGGCAATAGCTGCTGGAAATTTTGACAGGCAAATAGATCTGCTGGCAAAAGATCATTCCAGTGTGTTGTATAACATCAATGGCATGGTGAGCCAGTTATCTAGAACCGTGAATGAAGTGAGGGGCGCCGCCAATGAAATTGCCTTTTCCGCTAACGAAGTCAGTGCGACTTCAGAACAAATGAGCCGGGGCGTTGTGCAGCAGGCAGATGGCGTGGAAGCCACGTCATCGACGGTAGAACAGATGACTGTCTCCATCAGCCAGAATAGCGAGAACGCCAATATGACCAATGCGATGGCGATGCAGGCTGCAAAACAGGCTGCAGAAAGCGGCGCGGCGGTGACAAAAACCGTCGGCGCCATGAAAGACATTGCTAAAAAAATCCAGGTGATTGATGACATCGCCAACCAGACAAATTTGTTGGCGCTGAATGCGGCCATTGAAGCGGCGCGCTCAGGTGAACATGGCAAAGGATTTGCGGTAGTAGCCGGTGAAGTCAGAAAACTGGCAGAGCGCAGCAAGCTGGTGGCCAAGGACATCATTAAAATGGTAGGCGAATCGGTTGAAGTGGCAGAAGTGGCTGGCGGTCTGTTGAATAATATGGTGCCTGCCATCCAGAAAACATCCGGGCTGGTGCAGGAAATTGCTGCCGCTTCCAGCGAACAGGCTACCAGTGTGGATCAAGTGAATATAGCCATGATCCAGTTGAGCGATATTACCCAGCAAAACGCCAGCGCTTCCGAAGAGTTGGCAGCAACAGCCATTGCCATGAGTTCACAAGCCGAGCAATTAACAGGCATGATGGCGTTTTTCAAAACTGGAAATACCATTGACGATAACAGGTCCACATAATGAATTCTCCAACCAATCTCGTACGGATTGCAGTTACTGGCGCAGCTGGCCGCATGGGAAAAACATTGATTGAAGCGATTAACATTGCGCCCGGTGTGGTGCTCAGTGCTGCTATTGAGCGTGCAGAAAGTTCACTGATAGGCAGTGATGCCGGCGAACTGGCAGGTATTGGCTGCAACGGCGTGATAGTGTCCGGCGACATCAATAAAGTTATTGACCAGTTTGATGTATTGATTGATTTTACTGCGCCAGTTGCAACACTGGCCAACATTACGGCCTGCGCCGCCAGCGGCAAGAGAATTATTATTGGCACCACGGGATTTTCTGCTGAACAGAAAACACAATTGCTTGCCATTGCACAAAAATCTGGTGCGGTGATGGCATCCAATTACAGCGTCGGCGTCAATTTGTGTTTCAAATTGCTGGATACGGCGGCGCGTGTGCTGGGTGATGAAGTGGATATCGAAGTCTATGAAGCACATCACCGCCACAAAGTGGATGCTCCCTCCGGCACTGCGCTGCGTATGGGTGAAGTGGTGGCGCAAGCACTGGGACGCGATCTGGAAAAAGTGGCGGTGTACGGCCGTGAAGGCCAGACTGGCGCGCGGGATCGCAGCACAATCGGTTTTGCCACCGTGCGCGCCGGCGACATTGTCGGCGACCACACTGTGATGTTTGCCGCTGATGGCGAGCGCGTTGAAATCACCCACAAAGCCAGTTCACGTATGAGTTTTGCACGTGGTGCGGTGCGTGCAGCGCAATGGCTGCCATCACAACCGGCAGCGCTGTATGACATGCAAGATGTATTGGGTTTACGCTAATTGATGCCAGAAAATTTGCTGGAACAGATTCATGCCTGGGCGCGTGAACTCGGCTTCCAGCAAGTTGGCGTCAGCGATATTGATGTCACAGAGCACGCCGAACACCTGCAGCATTGGCTGGACAAAAACTATCACGCTGATATGGAGTGGATGTCACATCACGCCCGCCTGCGTGCGCATCCTGAACAGCTTCATCCCGGCACACTGCGTGTTATTTCCGTGCGCATGGATTATTTGCCGGACGATGATAAAAATCTGATCGCAAAAATCGCCAATGATGGCAGTGCCTATATCGCACGGTATACGCTGGGGCGCGATTACCACAAACTGATGCGTAAACGCCTTGCACTGCTCGCGCAAAAAATCGAAATGCACACAGCGCATAAACATCGCGCTTTTGTGGATAGCGCGCCAGTACTGGAGCGTGCATTCGCGCAGAAATCTGGTCTGGGCTGGATAGGCAAGAACACCATGCTGATCAATTCCAGCGCTGGCTCCTATTTTTTTCTCGGTGAAATCCTTACTGATTTGCCCTTGCCAGTTACTGCCGCGCAAGATACACAACATTGTGGCACTTGCACGGCGTGTCTGGATCTGTGCCCTACGCAGGCCTTTGTTGCACCTCATCAACTGGATGCGCGGCGCTGTATTTCCTATCTCACCATAGAAAATAAAAACAGTATTCCAGAAGAGTTTCGAACAAAAATTGGCAACCGTATTTTTGGCTGTGATGACTGCCAGGCAGTTTGTCCGTGGAATAAATTTGCCCAGCGCACCGAACAGGAAGACTTTCTGCCGCGCCACGGTCTGGATAACGCGCAGTTGGTGGAATTATTTTTGTGGAGCGAAGATGAATATTGTCAGAAGACCGAAGGTTCAGCATTGCGCCGTATCGGTTACGAAGGCTGGTTGCGCAATATTGCAGTAGCGCTCGGCAATGCGGCTAGCACGCCGGAAATTATTGCCGCACTCAGAAGTCGCCACCAGCATGCTTCTGCACTGGTGCGTGAGCATGTCGAATGGGCGCTAACCAAACATGCCAAAGTTGCGTAACGGTTACGACTGTTTAACAAGCACCACTTGTGTAGGCATCGGTGCCGGAAAGCTACCCAGTGTTTCGCGTATCACTTTATTGGTATCGAAATACACTTGCCAGTAATGATTGTTGTGGCAATACGGGCGCACAGCCAGTACGGGGCCTGCCGGTTGGAACTCGAAAATTTCTACATCCACGGCAGGTGAGCCCAACACGTTGGCAATGTTGCTGATGTTCTGTCTGAGTTGTTGCATGGCTGCGTCTGCATCGGCGCTGCCGGATAATTGTGCTTTCAGGTCAACACGACGATATTCATGGGCAGAAAAATTCTGGATGTTATCTGAAAAAATCTTGTTGTTGCCAACATAAGTCAGCACGCTATCACCGGTCAATATGGTGGTAGAAAACAGACCGATTTCTTTTACCATGCCGGTTACCCCTCCAGCACAAATCACATCACCGACTTTGAATGGTCGTAGCACAATCAGGAATGCACCGCCGGCAAAGTTTGCCAGCAAGCCGGACCACGCCATGCCAATAGCCACACCGGCGGCGGCGAGTAGCGCAGCAAATGTGGTGGTTTGTATACCGAAGTAACCGAGAATGCCGATCACCAACAATACGTTGAGCAATCCGTTCGTGGCAGAGGCGACATAACGTAAAGCGGTTTTATCAACCAACTGTTTGTCCAGAGCTGTGTTTAGCAAGCGCAGGACAATACCAATCAGCCAGCGCCCAATAATCCAGAAAACAATCGCGGCGATAATTTTTACGCCAAATGTGGTGGCATATCCCACAACAAGATCCTGGTATTTGTTAACGTCTGGCATATCCATGAAAAATCTCCTTTGAACACATGATGAAGTTAAAGCATTTTTTTCAGGGTATCGTCTTTGTCGATAAAATGATGTTTTAGTGCGGCGGCGCTGTGTAAGCCGATAATGGCTGCGGCAGTCCAGGCAAGGGATTCATGTATATCGAACAGTGCCGAGCGTAAATTTTTTGTTAACTCAATCAGTGCGGGGACGGTGATATCGCCGAGAACAACCAGTTTATTGCCAGACATAAAATAACCGGCCACCGGAATCGCAATCACAACATACAGCAAAAACATATGTACCAGTTTTGCGAGTGATTTTTCCCATGGCTTCAGGTTCGCTGCAAGCGCTGGACGCGGCAGGAAACTGTAAGCGAGCAAGTGAGCAACACCCAGCGGAAACAGCGCCAGACCGATAGTGCGATGCAGTTGACGCAGCACAATATAATCCGGTGCCTCATAATCCATTTCAGAGAGATACCAGCCCAGAGCAATCATGCCTATCATCAACAACGCAATGATCCGATGCAGCCAGCGGATAGCCAGCGGATATTGTTCAACAGCCATTAACTCTTGCTCCGTGTTGATGCGGTTTGTACGCCTTCAATGCCCAGCTGCAGTTCGACCACAAAACTGTGATCGCCGAGCTGGTAGGTGTAACCGTAGTCGCGGGTATCAATCGTGACATTGCCCTCAAATCCCACGCGATAACCTCCCCATGGGTCGGGTCCTTCACCAATTTTTTTCACCGGAATGGTGATGGTTTTTTTTACGCCGTTCAGTTGCAGTTCGCCAGTGATATTGCCGCTGTTAGCATCGCCCTGGTAAGCCGTGCTGGTGAAAGAAGCTTTCGGCTGTTTGTCAGTCAATAAATATTTATTGCGTAAATGTTCATCGCGCAATTCGTGATTGCTGTCGATACTGGCAACATCAATATCCACTTTGATACGACTGGCATCCGGTTTGGCAGGATCGTAACTGAATTCACCGCCAATGATATTGAAGCGCCCGTACAGCCAACTGTAACCGAGGTGTTGGGTGCGGAATTGCACAAAGCTGTGCGTGTCATCAACTTTATAATCCGAGGCTTGTGCAGTGATGGCGCTGGCGGCAAGAACAGAGGCCAGTAGAATTCTGGAAGTGCGTGTAAACATGATGTCTCTCCTTGTGCTGATGTTTTTCGCCAGGGTGTGTCAATCGGTAGTCAGTTTCCTGTCGGCCAGGTTCATGACACCTTCTGCAAAACTGACGAACAGGCCCTCGCAGCTCGCTGTCACCAGACCATTCGCGCTCAGTGTGCCTTCCATCACAATCTTGCGGCCATGTACTTCTTTCACTGTAGCAAAGAGTGTCAATTCCGTGTCCAGCGGCGTCGGACGTTTGTAGCGTACATCAAGATTGCCTGTGGCGCCGGTCTGCCCGGATAACAATTGCGCACAGCCAAGGAATTCATCAAACAGTGCAGCAACCCAACCGCCATGCACGCATTTTGGTGGGCCTTCGTATGCCCAGCCTAGCGTGATGGTCGCGTGGGCCTCACCCTTGTCGTGATCCAGCCACATATGCAGGGGAGGCGACATCGCATTGCCATGACCGGCGATGGGTGTGGTTTCGCGTGATAGCAAATGATAGGTGCCATGATCGGCAGACAGCGCTGCCCATTCCAGACGGCCGTGAATGGCGGCGCCGTGATTGGCAACAGGAAGTTGCCCTGCCAATGTCTGTTCCATTGCCAACAGTTCATCGAGCGGTACATCATGGGTCAGTAACAAGGCGTTGAGATCGCGCAGTTGCTGAGCAATACGTCGCCGCACCGCCCACACAGTGTTGTAGGGCGGCATGGGCGCAGGCGTGGAAAAAGGTTTTTCGTGGGTGCTCATGATCAACTCCGGCTAAGACGCCCATTATCACCGCGCGACTTGATGCTGCTTATAGGTAATCGCCCAACAACCGTATCGGAACTTATCGCGTTTGTAGCAGTCTTCGTTTCAGCGCTGTATGATCAACGCCTGAATTTGTCCACTTCCATAGGGAATATTTGATGAAAACTCGCACATTGGCCGTTGTGGCCATCAGCTTACTTGCCCTGAGCGCCTGTAAAGATGACAAGGCTGCTGCACCGGCAGCTGCTCCGGCCGCGGCTGGTGGTTTGTCCACTCAAGAACAGAAAGTCAGCTACATACTCGGTATGAATATTGGCAGCCAGTTCAAATCCAATCACGTCACGTTGGATGAAGCGGGCTTTGTGGCCGGCATGAAAACAGCGGTTGATGGCACTGAACCGAAACTGACGAAAGAAGAAATACAGCAAACCATGCAGGCTTTCCAGGCTGACATGCAGAAAAAACAGGAAGAAGCACAAAAAGCACAACAGGCAGAAATGGAAAAAGCCGCTGCCAAAAACAAAGAAGATGGCGTGAAATTTCTGGCTGAAAATGCGAAGAAACCTAACGTAAAAACTACAACCAGCGGAATCCAGTATGAAGTGCTGACGGAAGGCAAAGGCGATAAGCCGAAAGCCACCGATACGGTTACTGTGGACTATGTAGGTACACTGACCGACGGCAAGGAATTTGATAGTTCGATCAAACGCAATGAGCCGGCGACATTTGCTGTCAGCGCAGTGATCCCTGGCTGGGTAGAAATTCTGCAGATGATGCCAGTCGGCTCCAAGTGGAAAGTGGTGATCCCTTCTGATCTGGCTTATGGCGCTGGTGGTACAGGTGGTGATATTGGCCCGAATGCGACACTGGTGTTTGAAATTGAATTGAAAAAGATAGAAGCACCCGGCACTGTCCCTGCACAAGTGGAGCAGGCTGATGGTGAAGGTGGCGAACCGCAGTAACTGCTGCTGTATTGATTAAAAAAGCCGGCTTGATGCCGGCTTTTTTGTGGGCGAGTGCGGCGGAATGGCGTTGTGAATCAGGCTACCTGATTAGCATGGGCCTGATGCAGTACTTTGATGAGGCGATCTTCGGCTTCAAAGCGTTCTTCCAGTGCAGCGCCAAGCTGCGACAATCCACGGGCGAGTTGCTGGGCAGCGCGCTGTTCCAGATAGTGGTCATTAAAATCCAGTATGACCCTGGTGGTAGCTGCAATCACCTGATATAGCTGGCGGGATGCCTCTGTTGTCTGATCGCCAAATGCCACCGCCTCAGCGAGCAGTTGTTCATAGATTTCAAAATGACCGGCTGATACATAGTCCACCAGCGTTTCGCAAAACCGGTCAAATTGATCCCGGTAACGTTCGGCCGTTTCTGACAACGGTCGCAGCTGGCTGATAGCACAGAACTGTACCAACAACAGCTGCCGCTCTTCGAGCCAGCGGCCCAATAAATGATCTACGGATTGCCAACATTGTTGGCGGTCAACAGGATTGTTCAGCATGGCGCATTCTCCATTTCCTTACCCAGTCCGGGGCATTGGGTGCCCTTCTTCCGCGATCCTCTCATCAACGGCCGCGTGCCCACCAAACGTAGACCAGGTTTGGTGAGTCTGCCACTCTGTTTTTTATAGAACCCTGCACAAAAAAAATCAGGCTTTGCGAAAAAACTGGATCAGCGCAGCAATTGCGAAACCGGAAAATGCCAGCAGAGTCCATTCAGGAATACTGAAGCCCAGCAAGGTCCAGCCTATTTGTGCGCAGTTGCCGTCTCCCATGAAAAGCAATTGCACGGCGCGCTGGAAGGGAAAATTCTGGAACATATAAGCCAGATCAGGGCCGCACGCTGGAACCTGTTCTTCAGGCAGATGTTGTATCCAGACATGACGGGCAGCGACAATGCCGCCACCGATCGCGCCCGACAAAATCAAAATACTCCATATTCGCCGTCCGGTTTGCGCAGGATTATGCGCGGCTGCCGCGAAAGCAATGATGCCGATGGCAATCACAAACAGGCGCTGGGTAATGCACAGTGGGCACGGGTGTTCGCCCAATATGTGCTGCAAATACAGCGCAAATGCCATCAGGCCGGCACTGGCTGCTGCCATCAAGCCAAACAACCCGCGCGTGGAAAATGCTTTGGTTACAAAAGAGCTGTTCATAAGAATCCTTCAGGGTAATGGCGGTGGCAGTGGCAGCGCGTTTACATGATGCGCGGCAATTTTTTGCAACCACTGCTGCGCTTTTTCTTGCTCACCCAGAGCCTGCAAAAGCTGTACAAGTTCCCGCGCCACGGCTTCGTTTTTTTGTTTTTGTAGATAACTTTCGTAGTAATCGCGTGCTTTTGCCCATAAATGATTGCGTTGGCAAATATGTGCCAGCGTTAACATCAGTGCAGTATCCCCGGGGTGATCTTTTAACCATTTTTCAGCGGTTTGCAATTGTTTAACCGCATCTTGCCCCTGTGCCTGGCCGTACAGCGCCACCCACTCGCTGCGCCATTGCCGCGCCAGTTGTTTGCGCAATAATTCTTCTGCCGCAGCGCTGCTGCCGTGAGAAATTTGCAGGCGGCACAGTTCCGTAATCATGTCCGGATCCTGCAGTGGTTTTTGGCGGTTCTGCTGTGTGAGAATTTTCAGCACAGTGTCGGACTCGCCGCGTTGGCGGTAACTGTCCACCAATAATTTTTGCAAATAGGTATGGCGGGGATTTTCTCCGGCCAGTGTTTGCAGAATGTCATGGGCCTTTTCCGGCACGCCAATCTTTTGCAGTAATTGTGCTTGATAAATTCCGACAGGAATACGTGAATCCGGCAGTAATTGTTCTGCTTTGCGCAACAGGGTTTCTGCGCTGGAGAGATCATTGTTTTCGACACGCGCTTGCGCCGCCAACAGATAATTCAGTGCTGCATTGCTGGCCTTGTCGCCGGCCTTTTGTAAGTCGCGACTTGCGTTTGACCAGTTTCCTTCCAGTAATGATAAATAACCGCGCAGGGTCAAATCATGCACGCGGCGCTGGTTGCGACGATCCATCCAGCGATTGACGCGGCGCGGCGCCAGAAGCACAGCGTATAACAAACGTGCAGCGTAATAGCTGGTAATAGAGAATACGAACATGGTGGCTACGACAAACCATAATGGCATTTCAACCGTGGTTTGTCCGAAAACAAACACAACAAAACTGTCATCGAGTGCAATGGCATGCAGCAACAGCGGCAGACCGATGAGGCCGGCGACAAATAATAAAATCCAGCGGCGCATCAGGGCGTTACCTCTGTTGCATCCGCATCGCCAGCATTGTCAGTAGAGTCTTCGTCGCCCAGCATCAAGGCTTTGCGAATATCGTCTGCTCGTTGCTCGATCAATTTTTGCACGATGCGCAATGAATCAGAAATATCTGGCATCACTGGCGCGATATTGATGCGCATCAGTTCCTGTGTTTCAGCCAACCATGCGGCCACTACCGGATCACTGGTCTGGCAATACTGGTTGACCCAGGCAAAGGCACGACCGAGATTACTGGCATACGTTTCCTGTTGTGATTGCAGCAAACCCAATTGCGCTTGAACCAGTGCCAATTGCAAATTTTGTGAAAAATATAATTGCTGTTCTGGAGGCAATAACGGTTCAACCGGTTGGTCGTAATGGCGTACGCGCACAATAGATAAAAGTCGTTGCCACAACATGTCGGCATAGCTGCTATTGGTTTCCCCGTCCTCCGGTGTGTCATCCGCTGCTTGCAGGAAACGGTTGTCGCTGGTCAGCATGCCCACCTGGGATGACAGCGCTTGCAATCGCAAATAAATACCGTCGTGGTCGACTCTTGGCACTTTGCGTAATTCAGCGCGATCACCGGCAATTGCACTGCGAACAGGTAACAGCCCGGGATCTTTTTGCTGCATGAGTGCGCCATCGGCAGAAGCCAATAACAAATCTGCGGTGTCGGCATCATGCGTGATAAACAAACGTTGATGCGCTTGTTTCAATAAAAATTCTGCTTCAGCCAGGCGCCAATAACTGGTGTCGATCCGATCCAGCCCGCGCAGTTTTTCGCTGGTTTCTTTCAGCACATCTGTGGTTTGTTGGCGAAAGCGTTTGGCGCTGGCAATCTGTTCTTCCAGTTGTCCTTTCAGCACATCGGTTTGCGCAGTTTGTTGCTTCAACATTTCCTGTTGCGCCATTTGCGCGCGTCCAGCCAGATCCAGTTGACGCCAGAGCCATACGCCACCTGCTATCGTGGCAATATTGCACAGGAACAACAGTAACAATGCGCCGCGCGTGAGCCAGGATGCAGATGGTTTCACGATAATACTTTCTCTTGCAGGAACCTGCGCAACAGGAACAGGCATAGTGGAGGCGGTGTCGGTTGTGATGTCAGTCATGACGAATACCAGTAGGTGCAGCGTGATGAATAATAGCGCGAAGCATGGCGCTATCGGTGGCGTCATGCGCCGTAATGATTTGTGCGAAGCCGGCGGTTGTAGCAGCGCGTGTTACCCGCTCGCCGGGCACGACTAAAGTCAGATTATCGCGCGATGTCATATCGGGATCGACAGCGTGCAGGTGTTTCAATGTCTCGATACTGTTGATGCAGATCAGCGCCGGATAATTTCGCAACGTACCCACCCAGTCCATCCATTGCTGCCGTGCTGTCGTTGGCAGCCCACGGCGATACAGTTCGCAGTAATCCACATCAACGCCGCGTTCGCGCAGTGTTTGCGCCAGTGTTTCACGCCCGCCCGCGCCACGAAAAATAATACAGCGCTGCCCATTAATGGATCGCCCTTTAGTATTTTGCAGAGCGGGTAGCGCCAGCAGGCCTTCGCTATTCATTTGCTGTGGGCTGCTGGCGGTAATGCCGTGCTCGGCGAGAAAGGCTGTCGTGGCACTGCCAATGGCGAATGTCTGGATCTGTGTTGGCCATGTGAGATCGCGTTCGGCCAGGGCTTGTAAAGTTTGTTCGGCGGCATTCTGGCTGATGAAAATAGCCAGTTGGCAATCGGGTAAGTTGCTCAAATGGATGTCAATTTT
>DATIDQ010000166.1:0-18690 GCA_035456205.1 Pseudomonadales bacterium | reverse complement strand
TATGAGCATGGAAAGATACGAGAGGAAGCAAAAAATATTAGAAAATCTAAATTGGATAATTTAGATTTGCAAAGAGCAAAAATGAAATTATCCAAAGAGCGGGATATGCTGCACGCTCGAAATTCTAGGCGGAAAATTCAGGTTACAGTATCCAAGGCGGCAAGATCAGAACAGATTGGTGTCAGTGACATTAAACTGGTCGTCGATAATTCCAGTAAGATTATGCAAGTAGATTGGGATGGCGCAGACGATGAGTTGGACACGAATGGTTGGAGCATGGACTGATGGGAAAGTCGGCTCTTAATAAACCATTTATAAAAAGCCCTTTCATCACAGAGATGCTCGATCTATTTGATACTCTGAGAGAAAAAAAGCGCCGTTTCGGTGTTGTTTCTTGTTTGTTGCTTACTGGTGAGTCTGGAAGTGGAAAAAGTGCTATTGCGGAATACTATGTCAAGAATAATCCTGTTATTGAGCAAAGTGAGCGAACATACATTCCAGTTTTTCACTTTGAACTAAAGGCTATCTCCACGCCGCTAGAATTTTTGCGATCATTGCTGATTGCAATAGGTGATCCTCAGCAAGGAATGGGAGCCAAGAACGCTGGCGAGCTTTATGCTCGTTTGCTGGCCCTGATAAAGGCTGTTGGTATTGAGTTGCTTATTCTGGATGAAATTCAGGTAATCATTGAGCGACGTAGCGCAAAAATGGTTGCAGGTATTGCGGACTTATTTAAGGATCTTATTAAAGAGACCAACATACCCATTGTCTTTATGGGCATGCCATGGAGTAAATATCTTGTTGACTCGAATTCACAGCTAGGGCGCCGCATTATTTATCGCCGTGTTATCCCGCCATTTCGAATAGGCCAAAAGAATGAGCGGGACGAATATCGGCGGCTTTTGAAAATGTTATCCGATGCTTACCACATTTCAAATGAAGTTAAATTGGAAGAGCTTTCATTTACCTACAGAATGTTCTCGGCAACAAGTGGAAATCTATCAACTACGGTTGAATTGATCAGCGATGCTTATGTACGTTCTAGAATGAAAGAGAAATCTATAGATATACAAACCTTTGCTGATGTTATGAGTGGTTATGGTGCGGGTGATAGCGAAAATCCATTTTTACTGCCGATAGAGAAGCTTGAATTAAGAGAGTTGATCACTAATTCCGATTGGTATTTTGGCTATCGAGCAAATAAAAACTCTATCATTAATGCTGAGTATATTGTGTATGGCATAGCTCAAAATAAAAATCTTTACAAGAAAAATTATTCCGCATAGAAAAATATACAGTATGAAATTGTTGTATCGAGGCGAAAAAAAATACGATGAGAGTTTTTTGGATTATCTTTCTAGGCTTGGACATTGGAATGGATTTTCTTCGGTAGAAGTTTCGTTAGGATTTTTATATCGTTTTTCTGATGAAATCTATATTGGAATAAAAAATAGAAATTTCAGTATTTATAATGTTCGTTGTATTATTGAACAGATTCTAAAGCGAAATATACCAATAAATAGACTTTTTAATATGCAAGGATGCCAAGTTCCCAATGGCAATGTAAAAGTATGCTCAGAATGCTGGAAAGAATCTCGATATGTTCGATATTATTGGAGATTCAGTCACTACGTTAAATGCCACGTCCATGAGAATTTTTTAATTTTTCCGGATGAATTTTCCTATCAGAGTGATAGTGTTGTTGGAAAAATTGTTGATAGTGATATAAATCATTTGGAAAAATACTCAATTAATCTATTGCAAATTTCAACCATGTTTTATTTGAATGCAGATGATGCCATTGATCTGATGGATAAGGACTTGGAGCAGCACTTACACGCCAAAGAAACTGTCGAATGGGTAGAGGAATTCTTTAGGCGTTATATGAGTGTTAATCTGAATATAGATGGTGCATTAAGGTTAATTGATTCTGGGCGTCTGATAGGGTTTTCAGTGCTAAAAAAGATGGAAAGTATTTACAGGGAGCTTTTGGTTAACAATGAATCGTTTGAAAAGCCAGTAAGAATTGTTACTGCCATAAGAGCTGGAGACAGATCAAGTGTATTGAGATCTCGTCGCTATGGCCTGCATGACCTTGGCTTTTCGCAGTGGATGAAACAAGAGGTTCTCTCAATAGATGAACTATTTTATGCCCATGTTGGTTTTGGCCAACTGAGTGGCACACCATTAAAATTTGCGATTAGGCATGAAATGACAGGATTTGAAAACTTGGATCCTTATGGAGATAGGCGATTATGCTTGGCCATATTTAACACGTATATACGGTGGCCTTACACTGATGATGATGATTTTAGGGCGTATCGGTATCAGATAATTTACAAATACCCGAGGAACTATCCGAGTATAAAATATAATGAGTTTTTGGCCACGTTAGGGCGAAAAACGATTGATAGTCTAGAATGGGGCAATTAGTAACTGATCATTTTCCGGCGTGAGGTGATGATGTGTTATTAGTAAGACCACAATCGCATCCCGATGAATGCCTTGTAAGTTATATTATTCGGGTATCTGAGAAAAATGGCTTTAAGCACCTTGGCCACTTGCTGCATTATGCGGGCTTGAATTGGAAAAACAATCGCGCCCCTGTCCATCAGATTCTAACTGGTGAATTTAATATTGCACCACTGCTATCGGCGTTAGCCCTCTCCGAGACTCGTTCGAAAGTTGCTCCCGTATATCAATCATTTCAACGAGTAACTGATGCCCCCAGTCTCTTTGCCAAATATCCCAAGGTGTGTCCGGATTGCTTGGAGGAGTTTGGATATTGCAAGTATCAATGGGTTTTGCTGCCAGTAGTAGTCTGTACCAAGCACAAAAAAATGTTGATAGATGTGAACCCCGCTTCAGGCAAGCCGTTAGGCTGGTACCGTCGGTATTTGAATCAGTTTGATGGCGAATCTACTCCCATAAAAACAACTGGCAATACTGCGCGATCTGCTGCAATCCAACTGAGTCTTTACTTTGAATTTTTATTATCTGGTAAAAATAATGACAGATTAATCCCAGTTGTACTGCAGGGGCTGGAATTTCGGGAAGCGCTTAGTATGATCCATTTTATTGCGCATTATCGAGCTCGGCTGGTGGGTGATGCATTTAGGCCTGTTTCAATGGGAAATTATTCTTTAGCGCAGCACTATTTGAATGTATGGAGCGTACTTCAAGACTGGCCAAATAGTTTCTACGCATTGCTCAGCCAGTACATTGATCACCCAATGAGCGCGAAGGGTGCCGGAGGAATCAATAAGCATTATCGAGATTTATATGAGAATCTCCATCGCCAGCGGGATAATGAGGGGGTTGCCAGGATAAAAATAGAGTTTGATCGCTATATCGAAACTTATTGGCCTGAGGTTTTGGAATCGGATCGCATTACTAGAATTAATTTCTCTTCTACACCCAGAAATATTATTTCCAAAAAAGAAGCGGCGCAACTTATTGGGAGTCGTCCAGAGCGTATTGATAAATTAGTGCAGCTAGAAAAACTATCCATAGTGGTTTTCAAAGGAAAAGGCCATTATTTGCGTGATGAAGTGGAAGATCTCGCAAATACAATAGGAACTAATTGGTCAATGGGTGAAGCCTGTGAGGCTTTACAGGTGACGCGGTACCAACTGAAGCAGCTATTAGATACGAGCATTATTTTTGCTATCCAAAAACCAGATAAGCTCAATCGTGATTGGATTATTGATAAATGCCAATGCCAGGCACTAGTGGCTCACCTGCGTCAAAATGGTCGTAAGGATCAATCACCGATGAGAGCTTTGTCTATGGAAGGCATCCAGCGACAGGGTTTTTCAATCGTGCAGCTTATATCTGCTATGCAAGCGAACCAAGTGCAATATGAAGTTTGTGAAAATAGCGCACGTCCATATAGCTTAAAGCAATTTACAGCTTTTATAATTAATGCGCGAGCGCCATAATGCGTACGAATCTATGATCTTATTTCTGGTACGGAAATTTTTATAAACTAGAGTTCCGATAGTAAAACTATTTTATTGTGATAATTATGGTATCGACACGCTCCTCAATCACTAAATCAAGACGAAAAGATAGTCGGCTCCTTGTTGCAATTCCTTGCAACGTGATCATTCTTTCTGAGCTGCATCTATCTGTCAGTTAAAACGGCAAAGGATGCGCGATATTTCTTACAAAATTCTGACGTCTGATATACATGTATTCTCCAATTGATTCACTTATATTTTTCTTAATATTCCCTATATAAAATTAATAAGACTGCACTGCCTTTCTCAGTGTATTTATCACTTTTTTTCTTAGCGCTGCCGGAGCGATAACTTTGACTTGATCGCCATGCTTGAGGACGTCCATCATCAATTCATGTTGATCGCTGTAAGGCACTTCCAGCACATAGCTACCATTTTTTTCAAAATAGCTATTTTGATCATGATGCCAAATCTCGTTTGCCACCCACTTCGCGCGTTCAGAAGTGAATTGCAGTTTGGCTATCTGTATATTTTCACCACTAAAAATACCGTATCCTTCTTCAAAATGCGCTTTCAACACAGTTTTGGGTATGTCACGCGCAGGCGTGTCTTGTAGCTCGATCGCAGTAATCGCATCGATTGCAAAAGAGCGGATGGCTTTGCGCAGATGACACCAGGCATCCAGATACCAGTTATTGCGGTAGTAAATTAATTGCGCCGGTGAGACTTCTCGTTCCAGTGATTCATTTTTCTCTCTGTTGAAATACGTAATTCGCAATCGTTGTTGCTTTAGTGCGGCGCTGGCTACTTGCTCAAAGAAACGAGTATTCACGGGACGTTTGAGTGTGTGAACCAATTTGATTCTGGAGGCGATATCGTCTGCCGTGAAATGATCTTTCGCCAATATCGTCATCAACCGGGTTTTTAACGGCTCGATCTGAGGGGCTAACAAACCTGGTTGAATGTGGCTGAGCAGGTGCTGCATGGACAGCAGCGCATAAATTTCATCGGCATTGAACCAAAGCCCGGGCAGTTCATGGTTAATGCCGGCATGCCCTTCGGTAAAACGGTAACCGCCAGCGGTTCTGTCCCACTCTATCGGCGCGTGCAGTCTGTCGCGCAAGTATTCCAAATCACGTTTGAAAGTGGCTCGCGATATGCCTAATTCATCTATAAAGACCTCAGCCGATACGCATTTTCTTGCATGCAGCAATTGCTCGATCTTGTAAAACCGCTCTGTCCTGTCCATCTGTTACTCCAAGGCTATTTGTGCCAGTGCTATTTAGTGAGGGGCAATCAACAGGCTCATCTAGTGATCCAGTGTAGATGCATACTGTAATTGTAGGCAAAGAGATGAGTAGGCTGGGCCTGGTAAGGGGGAGTTATGGAAATGCATGACGACGTAAAAATGGGTGCCTGGAAGAGCTGGAGTTACGAGCCACGTATCGACAGTGATCGTGTGCCTGCCATATTGAAAAAGGGTGTTACTCAATCACTGGCTGAAGTGTTACAGCAAGAAAATTTATTACCTGATTCATCACAAGCGGGATTGGTGGCGTTGTGCATATTTGATCTACTTCTAGCGCGCTGGTGTGCATACCCGTGTTTGTTGCGATCAGTTAGTGTTCAGGTGGAACTGTTGGGTATTGATGAAGCAATGCTGGAAGCCTATTGGCAATCACCTGAAAGATCACTTCCCGCGGACATCATTCAGTGTGTCGATCTGTTATCCCGATTGGCTATTGCGCTTCGGATAATGCTGAGTAATAACACGCAGCAAGAAGTGTCTTGGCTTGAGGGCAACAATCAAGCCAATGCTCCGTTGCTAGAATTACTGAATAACCTATCGCCTTTGGAATTTATCAGCGACAAGGGTATTGCCGGATTGGAAATCCTGTGTAGTTATCTGGAAGAAAAAGCAGCACGCGTACAAAATAATGAACGATATTTGCTCTGTTTGGGTGCCTGCAATACTTTGTTTGATGCGCCTTATGTCCATGCCGACATGGTCGTTGCGTTGGCGCTACAAGGCGTAGAAAATCCAGCAGAAAGATGGCAAGCCAATATTGTGGCTGCTAGAGAATTACCCAGTGCCATCCCGATAGGCAAGCGTCATGTTTTGTTGCCTCGGCCGCATTTGCAAGAATTGATTGAATACATTCAGCAACATCCGAATTTGGATGTCGCGATCATCAGCGGATCCAGTCGCGAATATATTGATAAGTTTGTACCGATGGTTGCGCCAGAGCTACTGAAAATGTGTCAGTTTATTTGGTCACATGAAGACCTGGCCTTCTATCACAAACGCGCTGGTGGCGAAAACTTCAAGACTTTGGAACATATCCCTGAGTTGGTGGGTTACAAGTCAGGCAAAATTTTAATGGTAGAACACGCAGAAGTGTTTCCACGCGCATCTTGTTTGAGCGTTAAGCCATTTTATGGGGATTGCTTCACTGCGGCTGAGCTAGAAAATGAACACGATTTACAAGACATTATCAGGCGGCTGGCCATCCTGACGCAGGTAGATGACATTATCGCGTTAAGAAAAGAGGAAGATGCAGAATTTGTCGCGTACGCTGAAAAAGTGACTGCCTGGGCAAACCAGCACAAAATCTCGATGTTTGATGCAGACTATAGCGAAAAAATGGCTGCATGCCCGTTTAAAGCCCCCGTAGATATTGACGATATAGAAGTGCCTGATTCTGAAGGCCAGTCCATTGAGTTTGATATCGAATGAGCAAGAAAAGCAAAGACGATACGGTCAGTAAATTTATGTCTTTATTGGACAAAGACATTGACGCTAATCCTGAGCGATTAATTCCTTTAACGCCTGAACTACTTCGCCTTGCTAAAGATTTAGTAGTCGACGTAGACGTTGGCGATATTAATGAAAAATTGCAGGGCGAAGAAAATTGAATATATACCTCTGCAAATAATGCATCTATGTTTTTGAATTATAAATTCAGGCACTATTTAATACGTATAAGGCTACATCCACATGAGAATATTTGCAGCGTCTGATTTGCACTTTGAATTTCATCAAAACATTGAATGGCTGCCGCCTTTACCAGACGCCGATACGTTTGATGTATTAATTTTAGCAGGCGATATTGGCGCTGGGGCGTATCTTGGCTCTGCACTTCGAAGGCTGCGGTACAAATATCCCGATAAACCCATAATATTTACTGCCGGCAATCACGAGCATTATGGGAAAAATATCAACAGGGACATCATGGCGCGCATTGATGTTCCTGATGTCTATTATTTGGAAAATAACCGTGTTGATATCTTGGGTTTTCATTTTATTGGTTCCACGCTGTGGACAGGTTTTGATTGCCTGGGAGAAGAGTTTCGCGCAGAGGCCATGAAGCTGGCATCGAAATGTGTGGCCGATTTCATCGACATTCGAACAGAAGAATTGTCTGAAACCAATGGTGTTCCACAGTTTATTACCCCAGATCAAATGGCAGCGTTGTATCATCAGGCACGTGCATGGTTAATCGGGGAACTGCAAACAGTTGATCCTAGAAAAACCATTGTTGTGACTCATTTTCCGCCTTCACGGCAATATCGCCACAAAGACATCGCCGAGGATTTGATCAGTGCGTATTTCCAATCTAACTGCGAAGACCTTATCGAAACATTTCAGCCTGAACTTTGGGTATACGGACACAATCATTATTCTGATATTCATACCTGCGGCAGAACACGAATTATTAGTAACCAATTTGGTTACCCTAGTGAATCTTGTGGTTATCGTGGCGATTTGATTATCCACGTACCTCATATTCCGTCACTGCCAGAGATGTTGGCGGCTTGTGACTCTACAACACCCATGTCTGAAGAAATGATCAGTTGGATGAATATGAAGGATGGGGATGAGCTAATTTAAGCAGCCGTCACCGCTAGTGATTCCAGTATGTGCAGAAAACGCGTATTGCAATGTGCATTTTTTGCACATTGCAAAGCCAAGGCTCCGAACTGCTGGTAGTCCGGCGCTAAGAATGTGCATGAAGGGGTGTTGAAACCATTGTTGGTGAAAAGCATTGCGCTTTTCATACCCTCCAAAAGAGTAAACCCCTCTTTTTTTGGAGGGCTACTTGGTTTGGAGGCTGCAATAAATAGCCTCCAAGGCTCAGATCACCTTACAGCGCGGAAGCTTCCAGCTTGCTATCACATTTGTAAAACAACGCATAAATAACCGGCAACACAAACAAACTCAACAGCGGCGCGGTAAGCATGCCCCCTACCATCGGTGCGGCAATGCGCGCCATGGTTTCTGAACCTGTACCGGTGCCGATCAGAATTGGAAGCAGCCCTGCAAGAATCACCGCAACTGTCATCGCTTTCGGGCGTACGCGCAGTACGGCGCCTTCGATCAGTGCATCCAGAAGATCCTGCCGCGTATTGAGTTGACCGTTTTGTGCACGCAGTTGTATCGCGTTGTCGAGATAGATCAACATCACCACGCCAAACTCTGCTGCTAATCCTGCCAGTGCAATAAAACCTATCGCAGACGCAATGGAAAAATGTTGCTGCAATGCATACAACAACCAGACTGCACCAGTGAGGGCAAATGGAATGGTGCCGAGTATCAACAATGCACTGCTGGCGCGTTTGAAAATCACGAATAACAGGATAAAAATTATCACGATAACAGCAGGCACTACCCACGTCAGTTTTTGCATCGCGCGTTGATAAAATTCAAACTGCCCTGACCAACTTAACGAATAGCCCGCTGGTAACTGTAAATCTTGTGCGAGTGTTTTTTGTGCATTGCTAACCC
The DNA here is from genome assembly GCA_035456205.1 of Pseudomonadales bacterium. Classification (GTDB taxonomy): domain Bacteria; phylum Pseudomonadota; class Gammaproteobacteria; order Pseudomonadales; family UBA7239; genus UBA7239. The sequence goes on along the minus strand of DATIDQ010000166.1, from coordinate 9,942 downwards.
ACGAGCCAATATCTTGTCCTTCAATATCCACGTACACCCACACATTCGGGCGTGCGTTTTCACTTTTGATCATGGCTGGGCCATCGGCAATGGTGATGTCTGCCACGGTATCGAGTGTCACACTACTGCCTTGCGGTGTCACCAGCGGCAAGGCGCGCAAATCGGTGATGGAATCACGCAGCTCACGCGGAAACCTTACATTGATGGGAAAGCGTGCGCGGCCTTCGACTTTTTCACCGATATTCATGCCGCCGATGGCTTGTGCCGCAATCTCTTGCACATCACCGACATTCCAGCCGTAACGCGCAGCCTGTTCGCGTTTAACCGCAATATCAATATAACGGCCACCTTGCGCACGTTCACTGATGGCAGAGCGTGTGTGCGGCAATTGTTTGACGCGCTGCTCAACGTCGATACCGATTTTTTCCAGCGTTGCCAGATCAGGCCCTGCAATTTTTATTCCCACCGGGCTTTTGATGCCGGTAGCCAACATGTCGATACGGTTGCGTATTGGCTGCACCCATACATTTGCCATGCCGGGTATCTGCAATTTTTCATTCAGTTCATGAATAATTTTGTCGGTGGTCATGCCATCGCGCCATTGTTCATGCGGCTTTAATCGGACCGTAGTTTCCAGCATTTCCATCGGCGCTGGATCAGTCGCGGTTTCTGCGCGCCCGGCTTTACCAAATACCGTATCCACTTCGGGCACGGTTTTAATCAATCGATCCGTTAGTTGCAAAATCTCACTGGCTTTGGCAGCAGACAAACCGGGCAGTGCCGTTGGCATATACAACAAATCGCCTTCATCCAGCGGTGGCATGAATTCGGTGCCGAGTTTGGCCAGTGGCCAGAATGAAATTGCCACCATGAACAATGCCACACAAATCACCTTGCGTGGATGTTGTAAGGCACGCAGCAACAAAGGTTTGTAGAGTGCTATCAATCCGCGATTGAGCGCGTTGTCCTGTTCGGATTTTATTTTTCCGCGAATAAAAAATGTCATCAATACCGGCACTAGCGTTACAGACAAACCTGCTGCGGCTGCCATCGCCCAGGTTTTGGTGGCAGCCAAAGGCGAAAAAAGTTTTCCTTCTTGTGCTTCCAAGGTAAAAACCGGAATAAAGGACAGCGTGATAATCAACAGTGAAAAAAACAGCGCTGGCCCGACTTCACTGGCGGCTTGCTGGATGAGTAAAAGATGTTCACCGCGATCAGGTTCGCGTTGATATATGTGATGAAACTGTTCCAGATGTTTGTGTGCATTCTCGATCATCACAATCGCTGCATCCACCATCGCACCGATGGCAATCGCAATCCCGCCCAATGACATGATGTTGGCAGGAATGCCTTGATAGTACATGGCAATAAAAGCAGCGAGTATGCCGAGAGGTAAGGTAATGATGGCTACCAGTGATGAACGCACATGCCAGAGAAATACCAGACACACCAGTGCAACAACCACAAATTCTTCAGCGAGTTTATGCCAGAGATTCTCTACAGCACGCAATATCAGTTGCGAGCGGTCATACGTGGTGACGATTTCTACACCGGCTGGCAAACTGGCTTTTAATGTATCGAGTTTTTGTTGTACCGCTTTGATAACCGTTAATGCATTCTGGCCTTGACGAATAATGATTACGCCACCAGCTACTTCGCCTTCGCCATTGAGTTCGGCAATGCCACGCCGACTTTCAGGACCGATTTGTATATGCGCAACATCTGCCAATGTAATCGGTGTGCCATTCTCAGATACACCGAGACTGATCGCACGGAAATCATCCAGTGTTTGTAAATAACCTGGCAAGCGCACCATGTATTCGGCTTCTGCCAGTTCCAGAACCGATGCGCCATTTTCATTGTTGGCAGCTTGTATGGCGCGTGTCACGGCGGATAATGGCAGTCTGTAAGTGCGCAATTTTTCAGGATCAACCTGTACCTGATACTGTTTTACCATGCCGCCCAAACTGGCAACTTCTGCAACATCCGGAATGGTTTTCAATTCAAATTTCAGGAACCAGTCTTGCAGGGCGCGCAATTCACTGATGTCATGTTGCCCGGTTTTATCCACCAGTGCGTATTCAAATATCCAGCCGACACCCGTGGCATCTGGCCCCAGTTGCGGTGTTACGCCGGGTGGCAAGCGTGCAGTGACCTGATTGAGATATTCCAGAACGCGCGAACGCGCCCAGTACAAATCGGTTTTATCATCGAACAATACATAGACAAACGAATCGCCAAAAAAAGAATAACCACGCACGGTTTTTACACCAGGTACAGACAGCAAGGTGGTGGTGAGCGGATAGGTGATCTGATTTTCTACGGTTTGCACAGATTGCCCAGGCCACGGCGTGCGCACAATCACTTGCGTGTCAGATAAATCCGGAATGGCATCCAGTGGCGTTTTCTGCAAGGCAAATGCGCCCCAGCCTGTGAGCAATAAAGCGGCGAGCAACACCAGCAAGCGGTTATGGACAGACCAGCGAATCAGTGCGGCAATCATGGTTGTGCCTCGCTATCCATTCTCGCTAAAACGCCTGAAAGTGAGGCTTCTGAATCCATCAGAAATTGACCGGATGTCACCACGGTTTCATCGGCATGCAATCCACTAATAATTTCCGTGTCGCCATTCTGTTCTATGCCGGTAACCACCGCCGCTGGCCGAAAATGATTATTGTCTTTCACGATAACGACAGTGCGTGTGCCTGTGGCGATGATGGCTTCTGTCGGCACACTCAATACATTGCGTGCCTGTGTCCGTAACGTGGTTTGCGCATACATGCCCGGCATGAGTTTTCTGTCGGTATTGTCCAGCACAATACGCACACGCACACTACGCGTGCTGTTGTCGAGTTCCGGATAAATATATTGCACGCTGCCATGCAACACCGCACCCGGTTGGCTATCCAGTGTGATATCCGCTTGCTGCCCGATGTGTACATCCTGCGCATACCGTTCAGGCACGTCGATAATTTGCCAGACACTGTGATGCGCCGCGATTTGCATCACGGCCATGCCAGCGGTCACGCTGCTGCCTTCCCGCACAGCGAGTTCCATCACAAAACCGCTGATCGGCGCATACAAACCAATGCGCGATAATATTTTTTGTGAACTGGTAAGCGCAGCAATATCCTGTTCTGCCATACCCAGGCGCAACAGCCGTGCTCTGGATTCCGGCAACGTACCATTGTGTAACGCCAGCAAATATTCTGCCTGTGCGGTTTGCAACTGCGGCGCATAGATACTGGCCAGCTTTTCGCCTTTTTCTACGTGCTCACCCACTGCACGCACATGCAGTTCTTCCACATAGCCATCAGTACGCACGGTGGCTCTGACCATTTGTTTTTCATCTACCGTTAACCGACCTGATGCATGTATGGCACTGGCCATGTCTTTGCTTTGCACAGTGGAGGTACGAATACCCAGTTGTTGTTGCATGCGTGTATCAACATCAACTGCGGGGGATGTGTCGGCAGCAGCATTTGCAACGCTGGCGTATTTTGGCACCAGCTCCATGTCCATGAATGGTGACTTGCCGGGCTTGTCAAAATGCTGGTCTGGCACCATCGGGTCATACCAGTACAAGATTTTTTTTTCCGGCGTATCAGGAGCGGCGATTGCATTGGTTAAAAAAGTGCTTGCCACTAAAAAGATCAGCAATAATTTTGCGAGCCATGTTTTTGTAAACAATAGTTTTATAGAAAATGATTTCATTTGAAATGCCTCTGAAAATATAAGCGTGTGCGTAAACAACTGCGTTGGCAGATGCTGCGACAGAATCAACAGAGACAGGTTTTATTCGAGAAAACGGTGAAAACGCAGTGTGGGTGGCGGGTCTACTACAGGATCATGGAAAGGCCATGTTGCAACAGAAATAATATTGCGGTTATCAGTAAAATTGTTTAACGCAGGCCATGATGTTGTTGCCAAAAACCACACCACGGTGGCACTGCCAGTATCGACTGCTTTATCAAGGTGCTGGCAATCTGTGTGGCATTCCTGCACCGGTTTCGCAGCGTCAGCTTGATGGCAGCCAGGCATATCCGGCATTGCTGCGTGTACTGTATTCACAGATGCCAACTGATTGAGCGTCGATGCCTGCGCCATACCCTGACATGCCATAAACAGCAGCATGACAAGACTCATGGAGACCCCTGTCAGGCGGCGAAAGCGTTGGCGGCGGGCAAAGTGCATGTTTATCCGTTGTTACCTTGTAATGTAGTCGCAGGAATAGTGATGGTAAACCGGGTCGTGCCATTTTCACAGTGTGCAGTGATATAGCCACCATGCGCATGGATAATGGATTGCGTGATCGCCAATCCCAACCCCGTGCCGTCATCGTTGCGCTGGCGTGACGCATCGGCGCGATAAAAACGGTCAAACACACGCGGCAATTGTTCAGGCGCTATGGCATCGCCATGGTTTTCTATAGTAATGATGGCCTGTGTGTTTTTCATTTGTATGTCAATTTTAATGCAACTGCCCTGATGACTATGGCGAATGGCATTGGCAAACAAATTTCCTAGCGCCCGCTGCAACATCAGTTTGTCGCCATGGATAATGGCATTGCCTGCCACAGAGCATGTCACTGATTTTTCAGCAGCGACCGCTTCATAAAATTCGCACAGGGCAGTGGCTTCATGAAAAAGATTCACCGGCTCGGCGTGCGGAATCACCAGACCGTGATCCGCTTTGGCAAGGAAAAGCATGTCGGCAATCATGCGCGCCAACCGTTCGTATTCATCAAAATTAGCATACAGGATATCGCGGTAGGTAGCGGCATCACGCGGTTTTGACAGTGATACTTGTGTTTGCATCATCAAATTATTGATGGGCGTGCGTAATTCATGGGCAAGATCGGATGAAAATTCCGATAAGCGCTGCAGTGAATCGCCCAGCCTGTCGAGCATGGCATTAAACGACTCCGCCAGTGTGAGCAGTTCTACCGGAATATTATTGATCGGCAAACGCTCCTGTAATTGTTGTGCAGAAATATGTGATGCAATGTGGGCCATCTCTTGCACCGGACGCAAACCGCGTTTGGCAGCAAACCATCCCAGTATTGCCATGATCAGCGAGCCAGCTCCGCCGATAAATAATAATTGCCATTCAAAGGCGTGCAAAAACTCCTGATGGTGATGGATATTGATGCCCACAGCGATGTGATAACCGGTTTCTGTATCGGTCGCCATGCCTCGATAGACCATGCCATCTGCTGTCCAGCGTTGTATGTTTTTTGCAGCATTTTCTGCGTTTTTTTCTGTCAGAACATCATTGGGGATAGCGGCATGCCCGGTGCTGAATACGAGGTTTCCATTGGCATCATGGATATGCACCACCAGATCATGATGGCCGACCAGAGCATCTTCCAGCTGTTGTCGAATACGAACGTTATCGGCAGGTACATTTTTGTCTGCCAGTACATGCTGGATCAATTCAAACTTCCCAGACAGTTGCGCGCGATCCATGTCAACAAAATGGTCATCAACTGAGACACGCACCACAATACCCATCAGCAATACCACAGCCGCTGTCAGCAATGAAAACAGCAGGCTCGTGCGCAGAACTATGGAGTCAGACACGCGCATTATCAGCCTCCAGAACATAACCCATACCGCGCACTGTGTGAATCAACTGTGCGGAAAAATTGGCATCCACTTTATTGCGCAAGCGTTTAATCGCTACTTCTACCACGTTGGTATCGCTGTCGAAATTCATATCCCATACTTGTGATGCAATCAACGAACGTGGCAATACTTCACCGCTGCGTCTCATCAATAATTCGAGCAGTGCGAACTCTTTTGCCGTGAGATCAATGCGCTGCCCAGCGCGCATAGCTCGCCGCCTTCGCAGATCCAGCTCCAGATCAGCAACTTGCAACATGTTTTCCTCGCGGGCATGCCCACGCCGCAGCAGCGTGCGCACACGCGCCAGCAGTTCAGCAAAGGCAAAGGGTTTTACCAGGTAATCATCTGCACCCAGCTCCAGACCTTTGACGCGATCCTCAACCTGGTCACGCGCCGTCAGGAATAGTACAGGGGTCAATATTCCGGCATGGCGGACAGCTGTGAGGATTTGCCAACCATCCAGTCCTGGCAGCATGACATCGAGAATGAGCAGGTCATGGTCGCCAGTTAACGCGTATTCACGTCCGCTCAGGCCATCCTGCACCCAGTCAGTGAGATAACCGGCTTCGGTCAGCCCCTGTTTCAGGTAGCTGCCGGTTTTGCTTTCGTCTTCTACCAACAGGATTTTCATGGGGCGCGGGCTATGTATGTCATGTCGTCCAAGATACAGGCAATGGTACAGGCAGGAGCAAGATGACAAAAATGTAATCTTTGGGTCATCTTGGCGTTGGTGTCCGACTGTCAGTATTGGCGAGCTGCTCAGGTGCAGCTTGAATCCAATGATTAGTCAGAGGTTCCCGATGCCACGACATACCACTATCCCCTTATCAATGAACCCGAAGTGTCTACTTGTGGCTCTCGCATTGTGTGTTATGGCTTTTTCACTACCAACATTTGCTGAGGAATCTGATCCAGGGTTTTATCACAGCGTATTCATGCGAGGTCAGATACTTTCGCTGGATGGAAAATCGGGGCTTATCTGCATTGGCAAGCACGACAATGCTGAGGTAGGACAGATTCTTGACGTGATTCGACATACACGCAACAAGAGTGCTGCTGGAAAAAACCGTCTAAAGGGTTTCAAGCGTGTGCTGGTTGGGCAGGTCAAGGTCACCAGTATTGTTGATGACCATTATTCCGAGATTGAAGTTATCAGCGGAGAAATTAAAGAATCCGATACCGTTGAGCTTAAAAGAAATTGAAGATTGGGGTTGAGCAAATAATGATCAGGTCATATGCAAATTCGCTTGGACTGCTTTGGGTATTGCTCAGCTGGCTGCTGCCAATGTCATCACAGGCAGCCGAATACCAGCTCGATATTCGCAAGGAGATAGTCAACGTAACCGGCAAGCCACTAAAAAAAGTGACGGTTAATCACTCGATGCCTGCACCAACGCTGTGGTGGACGGAAGGGGAAGACGTGGTAGTGCATGTCACTAATCACATGGATGAACCCAGCTCTGTGCATTGGCACGGCATCATGCTGCCTGGCTATATGGATGGCGTAAAAGGCTTGAACAATTATCCCGGCATCGAACCCGGACAAACTTTCACCTATCGCTTCACAGTGCGTCAAAGTGGTACTTACTGGTATCACTCGCACACCAATGGCCAGGAACAGGATGGTCTGTTTGGCGCGCTGATTATTCGTCCAAAAGGTATAGATCCAGTGCATGCCGATCGGGAACACGTGGTGATGTTTTCTGATTTCAGCGAAGAGGATGCCAGTGCTATTCATGCCCATCTAAAAATGTCATCTGATTATTACAACCATGCGCGGCGCACAGTGGGTGATTTTTTTCAGGATGTGAGTGACAACGGTTTCAAACTGGCGTGGCAGCATGCCAGTGACTGGGGCAGCATGCGTATGTCGCCAACGGATCTCGCTGATGTCAGTGGCTACACGTTTCTTATCAATGGCAAAACCTCACAGCAAAACTGGACTGGTACATTCAAGCCAGGTGAAACCGTGCGTCTCCACATGATCAATGCCTCTGCCATGTCGTTCTACGATGTGCGAATTCTCGATAGCGAAAACAAACGTTTGAAAATGACCGTGGTGCAGGCTGATGGTCGCAATGTTGAACCGTTGCCAGTGGACGAATTCCGTTTTGGCGTGGCAGAAACTTACGATGTCTTGGTTCAACCCGCCGAAGCAAAAGCGTACACCATTGTTGCGGAACCGATTGATCGCACTGGTTTTGCTATCGGCACATTGGCACCAAAAGAAGGCATGAAAGGGTTGATGCCAGAACAACGACCGCGCGCGTTGTTGACGATGGCTGATATGGGCGATATGGACATGGGGGATATGGATCACAGCAAAATGTCAGAAGAAGAAATGGCTGACATGATGGCGCAGATGCGCAGTGGATGGGCAAAAACCGGTGCGCCGCGTGGCGACAAGTTACTGTCATATTCCAACCTGAAATTTCTCGGTGAGCAGCAAGATTTGCGTACTGCAGAACGCGAAATTATTGTGACGCTCGGTGGCAATATGGAGCGCTACATCTGGACCATGAACGGCAAAACAGAAATGGAGGCAGAACCTATTGCCTTGCGCTTTGGTGAAAGAGTGAAGCTGACTTTCGTCAACGAAACCATGATGGCGCACCCCATGCACTTACATGGCATGTTCGTGCAACTCGATAACGGTCAGCCCGCCGGAAAATTGCCAGACAAGTCTGTAGTGATTGTAGCGCCGGGAAAATCCTACTCTGTTTTACTTACGGCAGATGAGTCAGGCGAATGGGCGTTTCATTGCCATCTGCTGTACCACATGGCTTCCGGCATGATGAACAAGGTGGTTGTCGCGAAATTGGATGGAAAAGATTCGCATGCACTTGAAAAAGTGACAGAAGGCAAAGGAGATGGACATGCTCACTAAAAAACTCTTGCCATTGCCACTATGTTTATTGGTGCTAATACTTTCACCTGCCAGTCATGCCCATGATGACATGCCACTATTTCATGCTTTCCGGTTGGAATTGGATGCAGGAGAAAGCCGCGATAACGAATCGGTTGCGAACTGGAATCTCGACGGCTGGATAGGTGGAGACGACAACAAGTTGTGGCTCAAAAGCGAGGGCGCTGTTATCGGGCATAACACAGAGAGCAGCGAGAATTGGGCGATGGTCAGTCGCAATGTCGCCACTTTTTGGGATGTACAGGCAGGTGTGCGCTATGACAATAAGCCGGAATCCACCGCCTATGTTGTCGCGGGTGTTACAGGATTGGCGCCGTACCATTTTGAAACGGAGGCGCACTTTTTTGCCAGTGACGAAGGCGATGTGAGTTTTCGCCTGCGCGAGGAAAAAGATTTTCTTTTCACACAAAAAATGATTCTGCAACCTTTTCTGGAATTCAATGTATTTGCGCAGGATGTGAAGGAACTGGACGTAGGTTCAGGGCTGTCCGATGCCAACATTGGTCTACAGTTACGTTATGAAATTACCCGAAAAATAGCGCCGTATATCGAGGTCAGTTACGACAGCTTATTCGGCGACACAGCCGATATGGCCGATGCAAAAGGCGAGCACACCAGCGACAGTACGATTACTGCCGGTATAAGGCTCATGTTCTGAACAAAAAAACTTTAACCATTTAACATTCACTGGAGAAACAACATGACGACTAAACACACTGTAAATGCTGTTTTTATGTCCCTGATAATAGGTGCATGCAGTTCTTTGACATGGGCTGATGGCAGCGGCCACTCACATCACGACAATATGAATGCTGGAGCAATGGCAGAGGAGAGTAATTTTGGCAAACCGGGAATTGCCAGCAAGGTAACGCGCACTATCGAAGTCAGCATGGGCAATGACATGCGCTTTACGCCAAATTTGATCCAGATCAAGCAAGGCGAAACTATCCGGTTTATCTTGAAAAATACCGGATCAACACCGCATGAAATGGTGTTGGGTACTGCCGATGAAATCCGCGAACACGCCGAAATGATGAAAAAAATGCCGAACATGAAGCACAACGAACCCAGTATGGCGAGCGTTGAGCCTGGCAAAACCGGTGAAATTATCTGGAATTTTGATCTTGAAGGTGAATTCCAGTTTGCCTGTCTGATACCGGGGCATCTGGAAGCGGGCATGACCGGTAACATCACGGTTTCTCCATCCAAATAGTACCAAGACCACCACTGCAATCATCCGAGGAAAATGCCATGAAACTCGTCAACGCAATCATTATCTCGTCCACACTGGTTGTTTCTTCTACACTTGCTTTTGCAGGTTCCAATGAGCAGGAAATTGAACACAGTAAACATCATCCGGCAGCCACATCTGAAACGACTGTCAAGGAC
>DATIDQ010000165.1:0-10596 GCA_035456205.1 Pseudomonadales bacterium | reverse complement strand
CAACTGGATGCGCCCGGTATATGAAAAGCTGGGCATGACGGTGGGCATTATTCTGTCTGGTATGGACAGTGACCAGAAACGTGAAGCGTATGCGGCTGATATCACGTACGGCACTAATAACGAATACGGTTTTGATTATCTGCGCGACAATATGGCGCTGCGTCTTGAAGACAAAGTTCAACGCGGGGCGAACTTTGCCATTGTCGATGAAGTGGATTCCATTCTGATTGATGAAGCGCGGACGCCGTTAATTATTTCCGGTGCGGCAGAAAACAGTTCAGAGTTGTACAAACGTATCAATGCATTGATGCCGCGTTTACAAGCGCAGACAGAGGAAAATCCCGGACACTACACGCTGGATGAAAAACAGCGGCAAGCAGAGTTAACAGAAGAAGGCCATCAACTGATTGAACAGTTGTTGATCAAGGATGGTTTGCTGGATGCTGATGACAGTCTGTATGCCGTTACCAATCTCAGCTTGCTGCACCATATTCATGCTGCATTGCGTGCGCATACGCTGTTTCATCGTGATGTTGAATATATTGTGCAAGACAATCAGGTCATTCTGATTGATGAACACACAGGCCGTACCATGGCGGGCCGTCGTTTATCGGAAGGTTTGCATCAGGCGCTGGAAGCAAAGGAAGGTGTTTATATCCAGAGCGAAAGCCAGACCATGGCATCCACTACATTCCAGAATTATTTTCGTCTGTATAAAAAACTGGCCGGTATGACCGGTACCGCTGATACAGAAGCACCGGAATTCATGCAGATCTACGGCCTTGATGTGGTGGTGATTCCTACCAATCGCCCATTGTCACGCCAGGATCTCAATGATCTGGTGTACATGAGTAAAGATGAAAAATACGAAGCCATTATTCATGATGTAAAACAGTATGTGGCGAACAGTGCGCCTGTATTGGTTGGTACTGCTTCAGTAGAAACATCGGAAGAAATGTCGCGTCGTTTACAGGCTGCCGGTATTGAACACCGCGTATTGAATGCAAAATATCACGCGCAGGAAGCGGAAATTATTGCGCAAGCCGGTCGGCCCGGCACAGTGACTATTGCTACCAATATGGCGGGTCGTGGTACGGATATCGTATTGGGAGGCAAGTGGGAAACTGAAGTAGCTGCATTGGATAATCCAACGCAGGCACAGATTGATGCAGCAAAAGCGGCATGGAAAGTGCGTCAGGATCAGGTTATTGCTGCTGGTGGTTTACATATTCTTGGCACAGAACGTCATGAATCACGCCGCATTGATAATCAGCTGCGTGGACGCGCTGGTCGTCAAGGTGATCCGGGTCTGGCGCGTTTTTACTTGTCACTGGAAGATGATTTGATGCGTATTTTTGCATCGGATCGCGTCAAGAGCATTATGCAGGCGCTAGGTATGCAGCGCGGTGAAGCCATCGAACACAGCATGGTTACCAGTTCGATTGAAAAAGCCCAACGCAAAGTAGAGGGGCGTAACTTTGATATCCGTAAACAATTGCTGGAGTATGACAACGTTGCCAATAATCAGCGTCAGGTGATTTACCAGCAGCGCAATGAAATTCTGGAAGCCGAAGACATTGCCGACATTATTGCGGCCATTCGTGATGATGTGGTGAGCCAGTTAGTGACGCAATATTTGCCTGAGCAAAGTTTTGTGGAGCAATGGGATTTGCAAGGATTGGAGCAGGCGCTAGAGGCTGAATACGGTATTCAGTTGCCGGTGCAACAGTGGCTGGAGCAAGACGTAAACCTGAGTGAAAACACTGTGCGTGAACGTGCACAAACTGCGGCCAGTGAGCTTTATGCGAAGAAGTGTGAAGGCTCTGAAGTCATCATGCGTCAGATTGAAAAGCAGATCATGTTGCAGGTGCTGGACAATCTGTGGAAAGAACATCTTGCTAGCATGGATCATTTGCGTCAGGGAATTAATTTGCGCGCATACGCACAGAAAAATCCCAAGCAGGAATTCCAGCGTGAATCATTTGAGCTTTTCAAAATGCTGCTGGATAACATCAAGTCTGAAGTGATCAGGGTCCTGTTTCATATCCGCATCGCGTCGAAAGAAGAAATAGAAGCGATGGAAGAACAGCGTCGCCAGGAGCAGGAAAACCTGCAGCTTAAACATGCAGAAGTCTCTGCATTGCATGGCGAGGCATCACCTGATAAGGAGCCAGTAGACAATGCTGCTGCGCCATTTGTACGGGAAGGTGAAAAAATTGGCCGCAATGATCCTTGTCCCTGCGGTTCTGGCAAGAAATACAAACAATGCCACGGACGTTTAGTCTAGAGAGGCTTTAGCAAGAAGCGAGAAAATCATGGCAGTCGGTAGTGGTGTTTTGTCAGAATTGTTTCCTGTGCCCGGTGTACGCATTGGCATTGCCGAAGCCGGTATTCGAAAGGCCAATCGCAAGGATCTGGTGGTTTTTGAGTTGGCAGCAGGCAGCGCAGTAGCTGCAACATTTACCACGAATGCATTTTGTGCCGCGCCTGTGCATGTCGCAAAAAAACATTTAGCTGTTGATGCTTGCCGCTATTGGCTGGTCAATACCGGGTGTGCCAATGCGGGTACGGGCGAGCAGGGTATGCGGGATGCTTTGCAGAGTTGCGTAGCGCTTGCCGATCTCGCTGCAGTTAATGCGGAAAATATTTTGCCATTTTCTACCGGGGTCATTGGCGAATTATTGCCCATGGAACGTCTGGTCGCAGGTTTACCGAAAGCAATGGCTGATCTCGATGCCCGGCACTGGTTGCGAGCTGCTGAAGGCATCATGACGACAGATACCCGTCCTAAAGCAGCATCCAGAACAATTGTTATTGATGGTCGGGCTGTCACCATAACAGGCATCAGTAAAGGTGCCGGTATGATCAAGCCCAATATGGCAACCATGCTGGGTTTTGTGGCAACCGACGCGCAAGTCGAGCAAAATGATTTACAAATCTTGTTACATGCGGCTGTAAATAAATCATTCAACCGTATTACGATTGATGGCGATACTTCCACCAATGATGCCTGTATGTTGGCAGCGACTGGTCAATCCGGTTGTGCATTGTCGCCAGCGTCAGCGCAGTGGTCTGTTTTTGCAAAAGCCATCGAAGATATTTTTGTTGAGCTGGCGCAAGCTATTGTGCGTGATGGTGAAGGCGCTACTAAATTTGTTTCGGTGACTGTTAACGGCGGCAAAAGCAGTCATGAATGTTTGCAGGCGGCGTATGCTATTGCCGAGTCACCGTTGGTGAAGACAGCATTGTTTGCTTCTGATCCAAACTGGGGGCGTATTCTTGCGGCGATCGGTCGCAGCGGCATTGGGCATCTGGATACTTCCTGCATCAATATTTTTCTGAATAATGTGCAAATTGTGCAGAATGGTGGCCGGGCCGCTTCGTACACCGAAGAGCAAGGTCAACAGGCAATGGCACCGGAAAACATTGAGATACGTGTTGAGTTACAGCGTGGCGCCGCGAGTGAAACAGTGTGGACTTGCGATTTTTCGCATGACTACGTCACTATAAATGCCGAATACCGCACCTGATTTCGCGCGCATTTTCCCTATGAAACTTGTCCATGTCGCTGTTGCCGTTATTGAAAACGACAACGGTGACATATTGATTGCCAAGCGGCCTGATCATCTGCACATGGGCGGTTTCTGGGAGTTTCCCGGCGGAAAAGTAGAAGCTGGCGAAACTGTTTTGCTGGCATTGCAGCGTGAAATTCATGAAGAGGTTGCGTTGGATATCCACGCAGCGCAACCATTGCTACAAATCCCGTTTCAGTATCCTGATAAAAAAGTGCTGCTGGATGTCTGGCATGTGAAAAATTTTTTCGGTGTGGCGCAGGGTTGCGAAGGTCAACAGATAGTGTGGGTATCGCGCACTGAATTGTGCCAATATGAATTTCCACCGGCTAACCGCGCCATTCTCACCGCCTTGCGGTTACCTGATCGACTATTGATCACAGGTGAATTTCTGGATGTGGCGGAATGTTTGCAACGCACGCGCACCGCTCTGGAAAAGCATGGTATTCGTGCAGTGATGTTGCGCGCCCATCAACTGACGCCGGCGGCTTATCTACAGCTGGCAAATGAGATGGCGCCATTGTGTCAGCAACATAATGCACAGCTATTACTCAACACCGCTGCAGAAAGTTTTATCGGGCAGGCAGAGGGTTTGCATCTTTCATCGCCACGCCTGCAGGATTGCCGGGAACGGCCTGTCAGTACGCATCAATTATTTGGCGCTTCTTGTCACAACCAGGCAGAGATTGAACAGGCTTTGGCATTGGGTGCAGATTATTTGTTGCTGTCACCTGTGTTGCCCACATCCACTCATCCAGATGCTTTACCACTGGGTTGGGATGGACTGGCTGCATTGCTCACACAGTGTCCTGTGCCGGTATTTGCTTTGGGCGGGCTGACAGATCAGCATCTTCAGTCAATAAAAGCGCTAGGCGCATTCGGGATAGCTGGTATTGCCGCGTGGTGGTAATGAAAAAGGATGTCGGCGTCATCAGGGGTTGATTTTTTTATAAATGATAATTATTATCATTTGCATCAAGTGAGGCTTTGAAGGCAGTGCAGCAGAAATCTGACAAGTGTCGCGGTGCTACCGGAAGTCATTACCTGTTGGCTGCAATGATTTTTTCTGTGCTTTTGCATGCCGGTGCGGTTGTCTGGTGGTTTAACAGGCCGGCACAGCCTTTCCAGGTGCCAGGTGTGCAAGCTGTAACTGTGGATCTGATTGCGTTGGCACCACCTGTGCCACAGTCGGTTCCCCAGCAGGTTCAGCCTCCGTCACCACCGCCGGAACCGGAGCCCCTGCGCGATGATGAAATGGCCGAGAAGCATACGGTCATCAAGAAAAAACCGCCTGAAAAAAAACCACGGCCTGTACCACCGCGGCCGGTGCAAGAACAGCCGGTAACATCAGCTCTTCCTGCAGAATCCAGACCGGCTCCGGTAGACACAGTGCAAGAATCGGTTTCGGTAACCCCCGTGTTCCGGTCTGAACCAATTTACCCCAACTTGTCGCGTCAACTGGGGGAAGAAGGGAAAGTATTGGTGCGTGTGCAGGTATCTGCAGATGGTTCAGTGCTGGCAGTCAAGCTGGAGGAGTCGTCCGGGTTTAAACGGCTGGATGCTGCTGCTCTCGATGCCGTGGCCAAATACCGGTTCACGGCTATCGGGCGTACCAGTAATAATACTTTGGTACCCATCAATTTCAAATTTGAAAAATAAACGAGGTTTCTGGTAATGGAATTTAATCTGGATATGTTCAGTTTTTGGGAGCGGGGCGATGCAATATCGCATGCGGTATTACTGTTATTAATCGTCATGTCCGTCACAAGCTGGAGCATTATTTTCAGTAAAAGTGTGCAACTGGCGTGGTGGCAACATGCCAATGGCGATGCGTTGGATCGTTTCTGGCAGGCACAAAATCTGGATGCTGGTGTGATGGAACTCACACGCATGCTGCCATTTCGCTTACTGGTAGATCATGGCAATAATGCGATACAGCATTACCAAAGCCATCACACAGGTGTGCAGGCACATCTTGATGCGCAATTACCTTTAACCGAGGTGGTGACGCGCGCATTACGGCAGGCGTTGAATCGTGCAACCGCCGATCTGGAGCGCGGCCAGGTCTTTCTGGCGTCGATAGGTTCTGTTTCACCGTTTGTCGGTTTGTTCGGCACAGTGTGGGGGATTTATCACGCGTTAGCGGTTATCGGCGCTACGGGCCAGGCTAGCCTCGATAAAGTGGCAGGTCCGGTTGGTGAGGCCTTGATCATGACGGCTATCGGTTTATTTGTGGCGATTCCTGCAGTATTGGCATACAACGCATTTAACCGCGTGCAACGTTTGATTGTGGCGGATCTCGATGGATTTGCTCATGACTTGCTGATGTATTTCACTATGGGTACACACACCCAGAAAAATCCTGATCAGAAAATACCTGATCAAAAAAGAACAGGAGCGTAAATCATGGCTTTTGGTGGATTTGAACAAAGTACTGCGCAGCCAATGTCCGAAATCAATATGACACCGCTGGTGGATGTCATGCTGGTATTGCTGATTATTTTTATGGTGTGCGCGCCGTTGATGACACAATCCATCAACGTCAATTTACCGAAAGCCGTAGGGGCTTCAACAGAGGAAAAACCGGAGACAGTAAACCTCGCCATCAATGCTGAAGGAAAACTGACCTGGAACGGTGAAAGCGTTGCTGATGCAGGGCTCACGCAATGTCTGACAGAACTGGCGGCAAAACAACCGCAACCTGAACTGCATTTGGTGGCTGACAAAGATGTGCGTTATGAGCGGGTGGCGCAGGTGATGGCGTTAGTGCGTGAGGCGGGTGTTAGTAAAATGGGATTTGTGATGTTACCCGGTGCGCAAAAATAAATTTCCGGACGCAGTCATATCAAGTGGTTAATATCAAATGATTATCCCAACCGCCTGCGGGCAGTGGCAGCGGTGTCACGCTGATCAAGCCGGCTTGTTGTTGTACGCTGCGGCAACCACCTTCTCCCGATGAAACAATGAAGCCATCTGCCGTACTGGTAATGCCTGCGCAATCCTGTACAGCAACATCCAGCAATGGTTTGCCGCTATCAAGATGCCATAACAATAAACGGTTTCCACGTGGGGCTGTCACTGCTAACCAACGGTTAGCACTGTGAATGGCAACGCTGGCACTATACGCCTGCAGCTGGATTTCTGTTTCCGTATCAACAGGAAAAGGCTCAAGCATTCCACCAGGTTTTTTGATTGCCAGTAATGTAGCTGCCCCGTTATTGTTTGCAGAAAATTGTTGTGCTGTGACTATTGTGCCGTCGGCAGCGCTTGCAATATGTCGGATACTGTTGCCATTGGAAAGAGTTTCTTTGCTGATGAGCTCGCCGTTTTTTTTCATGAATACCAGGCTGGATTCAATCGTTTCATCCAGTGCTGTACGGCTGCCGGCTTCGGTGCGTATGCCGCCATTAGCAATCGCAAAACCGGCATTATCTGGCAGCCAGACAAATTGATGCGGTTCTATGCCATGGGTACTGATTTCATCAGAAAATTGCAGGAGATTATCGCGCCAGTGATAAATGCCCAGTACGCCGCGGCCGGGTTCGGTGGTGTCATTTTCAGTGAGATACAGTGTGCCATCATGATCAAATATGCCGTGGCCGTAAAAATGGCGATTGTTACGCGCTGTCAGTGTCTGCAGTAAATTGCCATTGCGTGTGTCAATCAAATAGCAGTGCGTGCCAGGGCGTCTGGCGACAAACAAGGCCAGGGGCAGCGATGGATGTTGCAAGACATCGTGGCAGCGTTGAGGCACTTCAGTACGAAAATGTTCTGTGCCATCCAGGCTGTAACTCACGCACCAGTGTTTGTTATCAACATCATTGCGTGCGGATAATAGTGTGGGGTGTTTGAAAAACGTGCAGCCGGGCAATGCGGGAAATAGCAGTAGTGTACTAATGCTTCCGCTGAGTTGCAGGCTTAACTGCAGAAATCGCCGCCGATTGATAGTGGGCGAACTAATCGCCGTCATTGGCGTTAAATCCGATCTGCACACCGAGCGTTTTTGCGAGTGCGCGGCCGTAAAGAGTGTCCAGCATATGCAATTCAGATTGCCGGTTGCGTATCCATGCCAGACCTTCTGTTGTGGTGATAGAAACAGACAGGGGTTGCAGTGATACCGGTGCTATATTGCCTAGTAATGCGGTGTAGGTCTGATCGATGCTGGTCACCAGGTCTTCATCTTTTGCGGCGGCCAATGCGCGCCAACCATTGTGCCAGAGTGCTTCATCCATTTTTATCGCTGCGTGTAAACCCGCTTGTGTTTGTCCTGAGCGCCAATATTCGAGTTGGTAAATTTGTGCATGCCCGCTTTTTAGCGGTTCTTGCAAGTGTTTGCCGAGACCGTCCAGCATGGTGACTTGCACACGCAGGAATTCAGTCACAACCTCCTGCGCATTGGCAAATCTGTCATTCGGAAATTTCGCAATTTTTTTAGAAAATTCCAGCCATTCTTTTTCGGTGCTGGATGAAAAATTTGTCTGGTAAATACCAATAGCTAGCAGTAATGGGCAGTACCGTTGGCGAGTTGCTGTTTGTGTGAGGTCATGACTCTGATCAAATAAAATGTATTCCGCTGCAGTTAATCCCCGCAAGGCAACGCTCGATTCTGCCAATGCGATTGGCGTATCGTTTTTCAGACGGGCTTCAATCTGGAAGGCGACCAGATTTTTTGGGTCCGGCCAGTAGGTAACTTGTGTGGCGTAGTTTTTATCGTTTATGGGGCCCGCTGGAAACGCTTGCACGCCCGTCCATGCCAACATGGCTTGCTGCCAACTGTTGCGGGCTTCGGCCAGCGTGTTTTTATCATGGCAGAAATTATTGCTGGTTACAGAAAATGCTGCGCTTGCTTCACGCCATTGGGCATAGTGTGGCGTCATGGTTTTATATATGGCTGTGATCGCGTTCTGTTCTGGTGTAGGTGGTGCGCAGGCTGTCAGCGCCGCACACAGTGCAGTCCAGGAAAACCTTGCCAATAGAGAAGAGCGCATCACATTGACTCTGTCATTACAGCGAGTTCAGAAAAGCCAGCAATGCATCGCGATCTGCTTTATCCATCGCCAACACTTTTTTCTGGCTGGCTTCCGCTTCGCCACCATGCCATAACACGGCCTCCATCAGGTTGCGTGCGCGCCCGTCGTGTAGAAAACGCGTATGGCCATTCACATCTTGTGTCAGGCCGATGCCCCACAGTGGCGGTGTGCGCCATTCACTACCGGATGCCAGAAAATCCGGACGATGGTCTGCTAGACCTTCACCCATATCGTGCAGCAATAAATCGGTGTAAGGAAAAATATGCTGATTCGCTAATTCCGGTTCTGCAGCATCTTTTCTGGTGGTGAACGATGCTGTGTGGCAGCCAGTGCAGCCGCTATCAGTAAACAATTGTTTACCACGCAGTACGTCTGGGGCATTGGCATTGCGGCGTGCAGGTACAGCAAGGTTGCGGCTATAGAATAAAACCTGGTCAAGAATATTATCGGATACTTCTTTTTCGCCACCATTCGGTGCGTTGCGGCAATCAGTTTGTGTCGCAGTACAATCGTCACTGTGAGCAATGCGCGATGTCAGCCCCATGTCACCGGCAAATGCGCCGGCATCTTGTTGCAATAACGAAGGTTGCCCGGCTTTCCAGCCAAAGCGACCTACTACAGTCGCTTCTTTTTCTTTGCTCCACACGCGATTGGCGTGCCCGGAAATGCCGTCAGCATTTTTATCATCGGTATCTTCTTGCGCGAGTATGTCTGCATCGCTGATTGCTTCCAGCAATCCCAGACCAATCATTGGTGGCGCGACGCGGGCAGAAAATAAAGTCTGTGGATGCATATTCCCGTAAGCGAGATCGACAATTTGTAGGGAAGGTTGCATCAATTCAACACTGGTGCCATCAGAAAACTGCAGCGTTTTCGGAGACCAGTTCATGCGAATATGACCTTCGGCTGCAATGCCGGGATTGGCCATATCTTGTAGTTGACCGCCATAAACCGGTTCAGGAATCACACCATCGTGGAGCAATTGCGTCTGCTGTTGCGCATCGTCTGCTTGCGCGGGAATTGATAAACGCACCAGCATGGAAACGGCGTTGCTATCATTCGGTAACGGTGGATGACCGCGGCCATCCTTGATGTGGCAGCTCTGGCAAGTATTGGTGTTGAATATCGGCCCGAGCCCGTCGCGTGCAGTAGTGGAAGATGGAGCAGATACCCAGGGATTGCGAAAAAAACTGTTGCCGACATTGAATGTCAGTTGGCGCACCGGCGTTAAATTAGCCGATGGCATGGAAAAAGCTTCTGCGCCTGTCACTGTGGTCGTGGTGCTGCCGCCTGATAATACTTCTTGCGAATCGAACTTGGCAGCGTCTGGTTTACACGCTGCCAATATCAACGGAAGTGATAACGAAAAAATTAATATACAGTTTAATGTATTACGCAACTGAATTATTCTCCGGCGCTATTCAGCTCGGTAATGCCCAGTACTGCGGCAGCGGCTTCAATAGCAGTAGTTTGTGCGGTCAGTGCATCAATGGAATTTTTCACCAGCGCATTGCCTGCCGTGTTGCCTGCAGCAATCATCTGATCAAAATGCTGTCCATTGTTTGCACTATCAACCATGGCTTGTAGCTGTTTTTCGGTGTTTGCCAATTTGTTTTTTACTTCGGTATCAGCGGCAGCATTTTTTGCAGCGATCAACGATGACAGGCTAGGACCTTTAACAATGCTGCCATCGGTGCGTACATACTCGCCCAGATAAATGTTGCTGATGCCTTTGCCGTCATAGAAATGTGAAGCGTGCGTATTGTCGCTGAAACAATCGTGTTCGTCTTCAGTGGAGTTGGCTTCCAGTGCGACCTGCATACGCTGGCCAGCCAGTTCGCCCAGTGACAGACTGCCCATGCCCACCAGCATGGTGCGCAGACCCTGCTCAACAGGTTCTTTTTCCAGTTGTGAGCGGTAGTTCTCTTTACCAGAGTGTTCCGTGTTGGGTTGCCACTCGGCCACCATGCTTTTCAGATCGCTGACCAGTAAGG
>DATIDQ010000164.1:0-13412 GCA_035456205.1 Pseudomonadales bacterium | reverse complement strand
CGTTGGTCATTCCTACCATCAGCGGTTTGCTGCGTTGACAATAAAATTATAGCTTGTACTATAAATTAAATCATCCCGTCGCTATCAACCTAACAGGAACGCCCTCATGCCATACACTCGCGCTGAAATCGAAAAAACCATGGATATCTGGCTCAAGGCCAACCAGAAAGCCGAAGAAACCGGCGACTGGCGCTGTCTGGCAGATAGCTACACCGAAGATTGCTACTACGCCTGGGATATTCCCGGTGGTTTGTATGAAGCACGCGGCCGCGAAAATATCCGCGCTACCTGCGTCGGTGATGCGATGGATCCTTACGCTGGCTGGACATATCCCTACGAAAAAATCGTGATTGACGAAAAAAAGGGTGAAGCATTCTGTTGGTGGTGGCAAGTGCCGCCCAAAAACCTGAAAAATAAAGACGGTTCCCCGATGCGAGTGATCGGTGCATCGTGGTTCAAGTACGGCGGTAACCACCAGTGGAAAGAGCAACGCGATTTCTATGACTTCCAGAAAACGATGGAGTTTATCGACCAGTGTGCGGACAAGGGCGCTCTCAGCGAACTGGCCATGGAGCGTCGCTACGAACGCAACTTGATGATGATCAAGATGCTGGAAGCGCGTTTGTCTTACCTGAAGAAAAGCGTAAAGAAAAAACCCGCCTCATTACTGGCAAAAGAAAAAGCAGCTGCCAAGGCCGCAAAAAAATCTCCAGCCAAAAAACCGGCAGTCAAAAAAGCCGTTGCCAAAAAACCTGTCGCTAAAAAACCGGTTGCAAAGAAAGCTGCTGCTAAAAAAACAGTAGCCAAAAAGAAATAATCCATGCCAGCGGCGGAGAAAAATAATGAGTAAACCGATCCCAACAGCCAGCGGTGCAAAACCTGACGTTGGCCACATGGAAGAATATCAGGCCAACCAGCCAGCGTTTCTGAAACGTATCCGCAATGAATGTGGCGAATTGGCTGAATACAATCTGATGGGGCAGCCGCACGTATTGATGAGTGGCCCTGATGCGCAGGAAGCATGGTGTCGTGCACCGGATGAAGTGTTGGGTCAATCTGCCGCTTATAAAGGTGTGGTGCCAATTTTTGGTAAAGGTGTGTTATTTGATACCTCACTGGAGCGCTTGAAGCAGCAATTGAAAATCCAGGTTGATGCATTGCGCTACCAGAACATGAAAGCCTATGCACAAGTGATTGCCGATGAAGTACGTGACTTCACCAACAACTGGGGTGAAAGCGGCGAACTGGAAATGGTGGACGAATTTCTGCGCATGACACTTTACACGTCTACCAGCTGTCTGCTCGGTGTGGATTTCCGGCGCAATATGACCGATGAATTCAGTGAGTTGTACCGCGATCTGGAACACGCTGTCATTGCAATTGCGTTTATTGATCCGTATCTGCCGCTACCGGAATTTGAAGCGCGTGATAAAGCGCGTGCGCGCCTCGGTGAAATTGTCGAAGACATTGTGGCAAAACGCCGTGCATCGAACGAAGAATTTCACGATGCGCTGAATACATTCATGACATCGAAATACACCGATGGCAGCACATTGTCGCCGCATGAAATTACCGGTTTGCTGATTGCCACCATGTTTGCCGGCCACCATACCAGTTCCGGCACCGCTACCTGGACGTTGATTGAATTCTTGCGCAATCCGCAGTTTATGGAAGAAGTGAAACAGGAGTTAGCGGAAGTGTTTGCCGACGGTGGCGATGTATCGCATCACGCCATGCGCGGGATGCCGAAAATGGAAGCGTTTATACGGGAAGTATTGCGTGTGCATCCGCCGTTATCGACATTGATTCGTGTGGTAGAGCAGGACTTCGATTACAAAGGTACCATCATTCCGAAAGGCTATCGTGTGGTGATGTCGCCCGGTGTGGCACACAAGATTGCTGAAGTATTTCCTGATCCTGAAAAATTCGACATGCACAGGCCTGAGCCGGAACACCTGTTCGCCTGGGTGGCATTTGGTGGCGGCCGCCATAAATGCGCTGGCAATGCCTTTGCGATTTTGCAGTTGAAAGCCATCTTTGCAACATTGCTGCTGGATTTTGATTTTTCATTGACGTCAGCCGCTGACGAATACATGGATGACCACAGCGGTATGACTGTTAAACCGAAAGCCCCGATGACCGTGCGTTTCAAACGCAAAAAGAAATAAGAGGCAGCTATGCGCATAAAAGTGGATCTGGATTTGTGTCAAGGTCACAGTGTTTGCATGGAGGAATGCCCGGAAGTATTTGTCGTGCGTGATCAGCCCGGTGGTTATCCTCAAGTCGTTGTATTGATGGAGCAACCGTCGGAAGACTTGCGTGAAAAAGTGATGAATGCTGCGCGCGGTTGCCCTAATCGTGTGATTACTATCGAGGAATGATGTGATGCGCGTACTGGTAACAGGTAGTACCGGTTTCGTTGGATTTCATGTTGTCAAAGCATTGAAAGCAAAAGGCCATACTGTTGTGGCGCTGGTGCGCAGTGCAGACAAGGCCCGCCAGTTGTATGAACAACACGGTATCGTGCTGGATCATCTGGTAGTGGGATCAGTATCAGACAATAAAATTGTGCGTGATGCCTTGCACGGTTGCGAAGCCGTTGTGCATGCAGCTGCCATCACGCCGATGCAAGCTGGCAGTGAACAGGATCTGTTTGCCACCAATGTTGATGGCGTAAAAAATGTCATTGGCGCTGCTTGTGAAATGGGCATTAACAATGCTGTGTACGTTTCCAGTATCACCGCCATTTTCAACACCGATGCGCGCAAGATGAGCGCGGATGCGCCGGTGGCACAATCCAGACACACCTACGGTCGCAGCAAGGCGCAGGCAGAAGAATATGTGCGCAGTTTGCAGGCGCAAGGTAAGGGTGTGAAGACGGTGTATCCCGGTGGCATTATCGGTCCGGATGATCCAGGTCGATCAGCGACATTGATGTCATTGCTGTACCGCATGACCCAAGGTTTTCGCATCACCAGCGGCGGCACACAGCAGATCGATGTGCGCGATCTTGCGGCATTTATTGTTGTGCTGCTGGAACAGAACAGCGGCAAACCCGGTCGCTATCTCACCGCCGGGCACTACATGGTGTGGAGTGAATTTGCCGATCTGCTCGACAATATCAGCGGCGCTACATTGCCGCGCAGTGAAACAGCCGGTTGGAAGTTGCGTCTGTTCGGGCAGATTACCGATATCAAGCGCCTGTTCAAACCTGATCCGTCACCGATTTCTGCAGAGACGATGCGCTATGCTACGCAGTGGCCTGAAGTAAAAAATGCAGAGGAAATGATGGCGCTGGGTGTAACGTTGCGTCCAGCGGCAGAGACTTTTACCGATACGTTGCGCTGGATGGGTGAAAGCGGCTTATTAGATAAAAAATTATTGCCAAAGCTGTTTAAACAATAAAAAAATGTAAGGGTGGTTGATATGAAGTTCTGGCAATCCCTCGCTTTTTGCGAACTGGAGCAAACAGTTGAACTGGCAAAATTTGCGGAAGAGCTGGGGTTTTATGGTGTGTCGTTTGGCGATCATCTGATCAGCACCAAGGATCAGGTGGATGATTATCTGTACACGCAAAGTGGGCAGGTATTCTGGCATCCTGATACACACTGGCCGGATCCCTGGGTTATTGCAGCGGCGCTGGCCCGTGAAACAAAAAACCTGCATTTCCTCACGACCATTTATGTATTGCCAATGCGTGACAGCTTCAATGCTGCAAAAGCGATTTCAACGGCAGCGTATTTATCAGATAACCGTATCATCATGGGCGTGGGTATCGGTTGGCAAAAAACCGAATTTGATCTGACTGGCCATGATTTCCATACACGTGGCAAACGCACGGATGAGCAACTTGATGTCATGCATCAATTAATGACAGGCGAGATGGTGGAATACCACGGCCAGTTCCATGACTTCCCCCCTCTACAGATGTCACCCGGTACGAGTAAACCTGTGCCGGTATTCATCGGTGGTGACAGTGATCCTGCATTCCGGCGTGCCGCGCAACATGATGGCTGGCTGGGTTTGCGTTACACGGAGGAGCAGTTGCCTGCCGTGCTGGAAAAAATTCACAAGGCGCGTGAAGAAGCCGGTACACTGGCCAAATCGTTTGATATCTGGACTGCGGTGTTGAATCCGCAACCCGGCACGTTTGAACGTGTTGAAGCCATGGGTGTCACCATGACCAACGGCGCTAACTTTATGGTCGATGGTAAGATAGTGCCGACCGATCTGGATTTTAAAAAGAAACGCATTGAAGCGTTCGCAAAGCAATTTATTCACTAATAAAAAACACAATAAAATACAAATGGGCTACAGGAATCATTATGAAAAAATCAGTATATCTGGCAGGTTTTACTCTGGCATTTATGGGGGCGCAGGTATGGGCAGCGGTTTCACAGCAGGAAGCTGATCGACTTGGCACAACGCTTACGCCGATGGGTGCTAATCCGGCAGGCAATGCCGAAGGGACTATCCCGAAATGGACAGGCACAACATTAGGTGTACCCAAAGGCGTCACCTACAAAGGAACAGGAACGCATTATCCGAATCCTTATCCAGATGAAAAACCACTATTTGAAATAACAGCAAAAAATTACAAACAGTATGAAAAAAACCTGACCGATGGTCAGATTGCCATGTTTGTAAAATATCCGGATACATTCCGTATGCCGATTTATCCCAGCAAACGCGATGTGCGTTACAGCGACAGGGTGCACGAAAATACCAAGCAAAACGCCCTGCATACTACGCTGAATGATGACGGCAATGGTACTGCGGATGTTTACTTTGGTGTGCCATTCCCGATTCCCAAAAATGCTGCCGAGGTGCTATGGAATCACATGGCCTCACCGATGATGGGCGCTTCAGAAGGTATCCTGGATACTGCTGCGGTTTATAACACCGGTGAAATAAATATGCGTCAAACCGAAGAGCACCGTCATATCCAGTATTACTCCATGGATATTACGCGCGAGCAGTTCAATCAAAGCAATATAGCTGCGATGGTTATGGTAGAAATGCTAGCGCCAGCACGTGAAAAAGGTATGATTGTTCTGGTGAATGAATACAAGAATGTCAGTGATACCTCGCGGGATGCCTGGGTGTATTTGCCCGGCACGCGGCGTGTACGGCGTTCGCCCAGTATTGCGTATGATTTTCCAGATAGTGCTGGTGGTTTGCGCACAGTAGATGACGCGCTGTTATTTAACGGAGCAAACTCCCGCTATACATGGAAGCTTGAAGGCCAGCGTGAGCTGTTCATTCCCTACAACAATAATGAACTGGATAATCCGCAAGTGACTTACAAGGAATTGTTGACGACGAATCATTTGAATCCCAAATACATGCGCTATGAATTGCACCGTTGTAATGTCATTGTTGCAGAATTACGTGAAGGTAAGCGCCACATTTATGCCAAGCGTCGACTCTATACAGATGAAGATACCTGGGCAGCAGTAATGGCTGACAACTACGACAGTCATGGTGCTTTATGGCGGACTAATTTCCGCAGCATGGTCGACCAGTATGATTTGCCTGGTATGGCGGCGCGCATGGAAGTGTATAACGACTTACAAAAAGGTGCGTACCTTGCGAATTATCTGGTGAATGAGCAGAAAGGACCACCGAAGTTTGTCACTACTCCATTGCCTGACAGTTATTTTACTCCCGGCAATCTTCGTCAGATGGGCCATTAGAAAACCGGAACCGCCATATATTGGCGGTTTTTTTATGCGGCAGGGTCTACGTCCAGTGACCAGCGCAACCCTGCAGGCAGTTTCTGTTGTTCTGCAAATTCACAAAATCGCGCCAGTGTTTTCTGTAGTGCAGCGCGGCTAGAACTTTTTATCTGCACATCAAAACGATAAAAACTGGCGCGTTTTTCCATCGCTGCTGGCCACGGGCCTGCTGTCTGCACCCCGGGCTCAGACAAGCTTTGCAATATTCTGCACCATTCCCGCAGTAGTGTTTGTGCTCGATAAGAATCCGTATGTTCAGTACGCAGCAGAGCGAGGTAGGTATACGGCGGTAACGCAGAAGCTTGCCTTTCTATGAGTAGCAAACGTGCTAACCGTTGATAGCCATCATGCAAAAGCGTCTGCAACAACGGATGTTCAGCAAAGCGACTCTGGATCAATACTTTGCCGGGTTTTTCTGCACGTCCCGCGCGCCCTGCCACTTGTTCCAGCAACTGGCCCATTTTTTCCGGGCCGCGAAAATCAGCTGAAAAGAGCCCACTGTCGATATCCAGAATCACTACGAGTGTGACATGGGGAAAGTGATGTCCTTTCGCCAACATTTGTGTGCCGATCAACAAACAGGGTTCACCGCGCTGTATTTCTTCCAGCATATTATGCAGCGCTTGTTTGCGCGCCATGCTGTCACGATCGATACGAAACACCGGGTATTCAGCAAACTGCTCCAGCAAAAAATGTTCGCTGCGCTGTGTGCCGATACCGATAGCATCCAGCCGTGTGCTGTCGCAGTTCGGACAATGACTTGGCAACATTTCCTGATAATCACAATGATGGCAACGCAACTGGCGCGATTTTTTGTGTACGGTTAGCTTTGCCGAACAATGAGGGCATGCGCCCTGCCAGCGACAATCCGCGCACACTAATGCTGGCGCATAACCGCGCCGATTCAGAAAAACCAATACCTGATTGCCGCGTGCCAGTTCATCGCGCATCGCTTGCAGCAATTCACTGCTCATCCCTTCTGTTAATACTTTGCGATTGATATCGATTACTTCCAGCAATGGTGCGCGCGCATTGCCTGCACGCTGCGTGAGCCGCCAGTGCTGGTAGCGATCCTGCATAGCGTTGTATAGAGTTTCGAGTGATGGTGTTGCACTGCCCAGTAATACCGGAATATTTTCGCGCTGGCTGCGCAACACGGCAAGATCTCTTGCGGAATAACGAAACCCTTCCTGCTGTTTGAATGAACTGTCGTGCTCTTCATCCACAATAATAATGCCGGGTCGTGCGAGGGGTGTGAATAATGCAGAGCGTGTACCGATCACGATACCCACTTCGCCGCGTGATGCGCGTCGCCATGCTGCAAAACGTTCACCGTCGGCAAGACCGGAATGCAACACTGCAACAGGGCAGCGAAAACGACGCTTGAAACGCGCAACGGTTTGCGGCGTTAAACCGATTTCCGGCACCAAGACCAATGCTTGCTCACCGCGTGCCAGTACTTTGTGTATCAGCTGCAAATACACTTCGGTTTTTCCGCTACCGGTTACGCCTTCCAGCAACGTGGCGGAAAATTTCCCCAGTGATACACCATTCACAGCAACATTTTGTTCTTCATTGAGGTCCAGTGGGGTTTCAGCGAGTAAATTGTTGGCATCAAACGCAACCGGTTCCGGAATAAAAACTGTCAGTAATTTTTTATCAACCAGCGCTTTCAATACAGCATTGGAATAACCGGCAGCGATAATGGACTCACGCGAGGCGCTTTCACGCTGCAACCATTCATACAGTGCCAGTTGTTTACTACCTTGGCGCAATCCACAGCTGTCAGATGTTATCGAGCGCCAGTGGCGTTCATGACGAATGGCTTGTTCGCCACCTTCGCGCAGTGTGTGTGGCAGTAAGGCATTCAGCACTTCGCCCAGCGGATACTGGTAATAACTGGCTGCCCACTGTGCGAGTTCAAATAACACCAGCGTCAGCGGTGGTTCTTTATCCAGAATGGCGAGCGCGTGTTTTAATTTATTGGCGGGAACAGCGCTGTGATCTGTAATCTCGATCAATACACCGGTGAGTTGTTGGCGGCCGAAAGGTACACTGATGCGCAAACCCGGCTGCAGATTTTTGCTATCAAAATCAGTGGGAGGTAAATAATCAAACAGCCGCCGTAACGGAACCGGCAGCGCGACGCGCAATACGACAATATTATTCGCAGGCAATGTGTTCAACGACTTCGAGATCGTAACCGGAGATCGCGCGATAGCGCAGCGGTTGCCCGAGTACACGCATTTTCCCCACGCCGATCTCGCGCAAGATTTGTCCGCCTACGCCGACAGTCTTGTAAACATTCGGGCTGGCGGCTGTGTTCTGCAACGGTTTTTGTCCGAGCATGGTCAGGGCGCTGTCGTGTAAATCTTCAGCGCTTTCGCATTGGTGAATCAACACCAGCACACCTTTGCCTTCGGCGGCAATGCGTTCGAGGCAGCGGCGTGTATTCCAGATTTTCATACCCGGCGGTTGAGCGCAAAACAGATCGCGCATGGCCGTGGCAAGATGTACACGCACCAGCGTCGGTTCATCGGGTGTGATATCGCCTTTCACCAATGCATAGTGAAATTCATTATCCACCTTGTTGTTGAACGTTATCAGATCGAATTCGCCGAAATCGGTTTGTATCGGCGCGCGGTGTGCAATTTCTACCGTACGTTCATTGACCAGACGGTAGTGAATCAGATCAGCGATGGTGCCAATTTTCAGTTGGTGTTGTTTAGCAAATATTTCCAGATCGGGGCGGCGTGACATAGTGCCGTCATCGTTCATCACTTCACAAATCACACCAGCCGCTTCAAGACCGGCCAGGCGTGCCAGATCACAAGCAGCTTCCGTATGACCGGTTCTGCTCAATACGCCACCGGGTTCTGCCATCAGGGGAAAAATATGGCCTGGTTGCACGATGTCTTCTGCGCGGGCATTTTTTGCCGCCGCCACTTGCACCGTGCGTGCGCGATCCGCGGCAGAAATTCCGGTAGTCACACCGGTTGTTGCCTCAATCGATAAAGTGAATTTGGTGCCAAAACCGGATGCATTCTGTTGCACCATCAATGGCAAACCGAGACGCTCACAGCGTTCACGCGACATCGGCATACAGATCAGGCCACGCGCATGTTTTGCCATGAAATTGATATGTTCTGCACCGCAATGTTCTGCAGCCATGATGATATCGCCTTCGTTTTCGCGGTCTTCATCATCCATGAGAATGATCATTTTTCCTGCGCGAATATCAGCAATGATTTCTTCGGTTGTATTCAGTTGCATCAGATTTTTCCTTCAGCAGGCTTTTTGCCGTAGCGTGCAAGTTCTGCAGCGAGATCCAGTGGTTCCACTGTGCCGCCGTGCTCCCACTTGCCCCAATCGGCGCGTGGAATAGTAAATGTGATTTCCAGTTCATTGCCATCCGGGTCAGTGCCGTACACGGATTTGGTCGCGCCGTGACTGGATGCGCCCGTCAATGCATGCTCTCTTTGTAGCACATAAAACGCAGCTGCGATGTCTTCAATAGCATTCACTTTCCACGCGATGTGATAGAGACCGACTGCACCGCGCGGTGTGCGTGCAGCGTGTGCGCCAGTCTGGAACAAACCCAGATCGTGATGCTGTTCACTGCCGGGCGCGCGCAACAGACACATCCCTTTATCAGACACGACCTCTTCCAGCCCGAGTATGCGTGTGTAGAAATTTTTGGAAACTTCTACATCGCGCACCCAGTACACGGCATGGTCGATTCGGCTGACAGAAAAAGCCATTAGAACACTTCGAACAAGCCGGCAGCACCCTGACCGCCACCGATGCACATAGTCACCACAACATATTTCACACCGCGACGTTTACCTTCCAATAATGCGTGGCCGACCATGCGCGAGCCGCTCATGCCGAAAGGATGGCCGATAGAAATGGCGCCGCCGTTCACGTTCATGATGTCATCAGGAATGCCCAAAGTATCGCGGCAATAAATCACTTGCGATGCAAACGCTTCGTTCAATTCCCACAAGCCGATGTCACTCATTTTCAAGCCGTGGCGCGCCAGTAATTTTGGCACAGCAAACACCGGGCCGATGCCCATTTCATCCGAGTTGCAACCGGCGACTGCAACACCGCGATACGCGCCGAGTGGCTGCAAACCCTGTTTCGATGCGAGCACGCTGTCCATCAACACACAGGCAGAAGCGCCGTCAGACAATTGTGATGAATTGCCGGCGGTGACAAATTTCCCCTGCTGTACCCACTGGCCGTCTTTCCAGACCGGCTCCAGTTTGGCCAGGCCTTCCAGTGTGGTATCCGCGCGGTTGCATTCATCTTTTGCCGCAGTCACTTCCTTGAACGTGGTTTCTTTGGTGTCTTTGTTGAAGACCGACATGGTGGTGGTCATCGGTACAATTTCGTTATCAAACAAACCGGCAGCTTGGGCCGCAGCCGTGCGCATCTGGCTGTTGTAGCTATAGATGTCCTGTGCTTCGCGCGAGATGTTGTAGCGCGCCGCCACCACTTCGCCGGTTTCCAGCATCGGGATATAGGCGGCGGGATCGAGTGCTTTTACCGCTTCCGATTGTGAACGGAATGTATTCTTGTGTTTGTTTTGTGTCAGCGAGATTGATTCCACACCGCCAGCAACCGCGACATCAATTTCATTGCACATAATCGCTTTGGCAGCAGCGGCAATCGTCATCAAGCCGGATGCACATTGACGCTCCATCGCCATCCCGGCAACTGTGACTGGCAAACCGCCAGCAATCGCCGCGAGGCGGCCCAAACAATACGCTTGTGTGCCCTGCTGTGCGGCTGCACCGAAAATCACATCGTCGATTGAAGCGGGATCGATACCGGCACGCGCCACTGCAGCTTTTACGACGTGCCCCGCCATCGCCGGTGCTTCGGTTTCATTGAATGAACCGCGAAAAGATTTTGCCAGTGCGGTGCGGGCTGTAGATACGATGACTGCTTCTCTCATGACTGCTTACCTCTATCAATTCTGAAAATAAAAAATTAATTACGTTGGTCTCTTTTACGCAGGGAAGTAACGGCTGATCGTATCAACCACGCAAGCGGGTTTATCGCTGCCTTCAATTTCTACGGTGACGCGAATCACAGCCTGGATACCGCCTTTCACTTCTTCCACTTCCACCACTTCGCCAGAACCGCGCACGCGCGAATTCACTTTCACCGGCATCGGGAAGCGAATCTTGCCGCAACCCACATTCACGCCCATGGAGATGCCTTGCACATCGACGATCTGTGGCAAAAATAAATTGACCAAAGAAAGTGTGAGATAACCGTGCGCGATGCAGGCGCCGAAAGGACCGTCTTTTGCTTTGACCGGATCAACGTGTATCCATTGATGATCGCCGGTGGCATCGGCAAACAGATTGATGCGCGCCTGGTCGATCAACAGCCATTCGCTGTGTCCGAGTGGTTTGCCAACGGCTTGCAGTAATTCGTGTGGAGTTTTAAATACGGTAGTCATTATTTATTCCTCAAGCGCGCTGTGCGCTGACGGCGAGAATTTCGCCGGTCATGTAAGAAGAATAATCGGATGCGAGAAACATCATCACGTTGGCCACTTCCCACACTTCTGCACCGCGCCCGAAAGCTTCTTTGCCTTCCAGTTCTTTCAGCAGTTCTTCTGGCGCAGATTTTTTTAGCATCGGGTGCACGGCGAGTGACGGTGCCACCGCGTTGATACGCACGCCAAAATCAGCGGCTTCCAGTGCTGCGCAACGTGTGAGTGCCATCACACCCGCTTTGGCGGCAGCGTAGTGCGCTTGTTCTTTTTGCGCGCGCCAGCCGAGCACAGAGGCGTTGTTGACGATCACGCCGGTGCCGCGCGGTTTCATGACTTTCATCATGTGGCGCGTCATGCGCATGGTGCCGTTCAGTGTTACGTCGATAACTTTATTCCACTCCGGGTCTTCCATTTCGATCAGTAATTTGGATGTGCCGAGCCCGGCGTTGTTGATCAATACATCAACGCCACCTAACTTTTCTTCGGCGAAAGCAATCAGTGCCTGTACTTCATCCTCTACAACGACGTTGCAGACTTTGCCCCAGACATTTTGCAATCCAGTTTCTTCCTTCAGTTTTTCGACAGACGCTTGCAGGCGGCCTTCGTGTACATCGCTGATCACGATAGCGCGACAGCCCTCTTCCACGGATTTTTTTGCCGCGGCAAAACCAATGCCGACACCGGCCGCAGCGGTGATCAAAACGGATTTGCCTTTCAACAGGCCGTGGCCGGGAACATATTCAGGATTATTTTTGACATCTTGCATGATGGTTTCTCTCTTAGCGACCTTTGGCTTCTTTGGGCATGCCGAGACCACGCTCAGCGATGATGTTGCGTTGAATCTGGTTGGTGCCACCGTAAATGGTGTCGGAACGTGTGAACAGGTACATGGATTGTAGACGCGTCAAATTGTACGGCGCGCTTTCGATCATCTCGGCTTCAGGGCCGAGCACATCCATTGCCAGCACGCCGAGATTGCGATGCCAGCTCGCCCAATGCAATTTATAAACCAGTGATGATTTATCGAGTGAACCATCATCGCCGCCGGATAACATGCGCATGGCGTTGTAGCGCATTAAACGCAAACCGGTGTGCGCTTCGGCAATGCGTTGGCGCAACACCGGATCTTTTGCCGCGCCATTGTTTTTTGCAATGCGCACGATTTCATCCAGTTCATTCTGGAACAACATCTGTTGGCCGAGTGTGGAAACGCCGCGTTCAAAACCGAGCAGGCCCATCGCGACTTTCCAGCCGTCACCCGGCGCGCCGACAATGTCATCGGCGATTGCATCGTCGAAAAACACTTCGTTGAATTCGGATGTGCCGGTCAGTTGTTCAATCGGACGAACAGTCACGCCGGGTTGATGCATGGAAACCAGAAAGAAACCGAGACCTTTGTGTGCAACAGAATCCGGATCCGTGCGTGCGATAACAAAACACCAGTCAGATTCATGCGCGAGCGATGTCCACACTTTCTGCCCGTTGATAACCCACTTACCTTTTGCTTCGTCAAAACGCGCTTTGGTTTTGACATTCGCGAGATCGGAACCTGCGCCAGGTTCGGAATAACCCTGACACCATAATTCCTTGCCGTTGACGATGCCGGGCAAATATTTCTTTTTCTGTTCATCGGAACCGAAAGCAATAATCGTCGGGCCGGCTAAACCTTCGCCGATGTGACCGACGCGCCCCGGGCTGCCAGCGCGTGCATATTCTTCGAAGAAAATTACTTGTTGTTCGATGGATGCGCCGCGACCGCCGTGTTCTTTTGGCCAGCCGACACACGTCCAGCCGCCTTCGGCCAGTTTCTGCTCCCACAATTTTCTTTCATGCGAGAACATGTGTTCATCGCCGGGGCCGCCGCGATATTTCAGTTGCTCGAATTCACCCACCAAATTGGCTTTCAACCATGAAGCAATGTCGGCGCGGAATTGTTCGTCTGCTTTGCTGAATGTCAGTTTCATAATGTCATCCTCAACCCAGCAACATCTGTGCGATCAGTTCGCGTTGCTGCGCGCCATTGCCTAAAAACAGTTCGCTGGCTTTTGCGCGTTTGAAATACAGGTGCACATCGTATTCCCAGGTAAAACCCACGCCGCCGTACATCTGGATAGCGCTGCCGGCGTTGAAGAAAAAAGTATCCGAGCAATAACACTTGG
>DATIDQ010000163.1:0-10328 GCA_035456205.1 Pseudomonadales bacterium | reverse complement strand
GGCGAAACGCTCGGCAAAACTCTGGTTGGCATAGAGAAACATGCCATCTTCAACGTATGCGATGGCATCGCGTGAGCTGTCGAGTAATTGCTGGCAACGTCTCTCGGATTCTTTCAATTTTCTGTCAGCGGCACGGCGTTCGCGACGTTCTTGCAAATTATCTAGTTCGCGAGTCATCGTCATTAATAGATGTTGGTCGTCATCAAGAATAACGACATCACGGGCGCCAGCTTTAAGGCCGTTAATCAGCGCTATATTGAATTCATCAGGATCTGTTTCGGTAAGAAAAATAGCAGGAATATCCTTGTCCAGTTTTTTGATGGTGCGCAGAGCAGCTTTAGGATCACAGTTTTTGGCGGTATCTACAGCTAGCAGTAAATCCCAAGCTTGATCGCCCAACAATTTCTCCATGCCCTCAATGCTGGGTACGTGTTGCGGCCGTGTATTGCGGCCTGAATTGCGCAGCATGCTGAGAAGGCGCTCAACTTCGTTGGCGTCATCGTTGATAATCAGTAGGCGTGTAGTTTCAGATTGACTCATGGGGGCAAATATATCCGGATGTTCAAGCAGTTACGTGGGGCGGATTGAGATGATAACGGACTTGCCCCGTAAAGGAAAAGATGGCGATTTCAGGCCAGCCATGATTTGGAATGTTTGCCTGCATCTTCACGGACTAGCCTTGGTACCAGAAATCCTGGCAGTAATCCCTGCAGCTCATGGTGAATCTGGATAGCGGCGTTGTCATGCACCGCGAAGTGATGGCTACCACGTACACGATCCAGTGCGTGTAGATAGTAGGGTAGGCAGCCTGCAGCAAAGAGTTTTTCACTTAATGAGGCAAGCGTGAGGCTATGGTCATTGATACCAGCAAGTAATACGGACTGGTTCAAGACAGTAATGCCGTGATTGCCCAGTTGTTTTATCGCGTTACTGACTGCTTCATCAATTTCATTCGGATGATTGCCGTGCAGCACCATGATGGTTTGCAGGCGTGTGCCGGTCAGCCACTCCAGGCAGCTTGTTGTAATGCGTTGCGGGATGACGACAGGCAGCCGTGTATGGATACGCAGGCGCTTTATATGCGATATGGCCGCAATCTGTTCAGCCAACCATGCCAGCTGGCGATCGGGCAGTGAGAGTGGGTCGCCGCCAGACAGGATGACTTCGTTCAACTCGGTGTGCGTGCGGATATAGTCCAGTGCGTGCCGCCAATCCAGACGATTGTTGCGGTTTTCTTCGTAGGGGAACTCACGCCGGAAGCAGTAGCGGCAATGCACGGCACACAGGCTGGTGGTGATCAGCAGCACCCGTGAAGCGTATTTATGAATCAGGCCTGGTACAGGGTTGTGCGTGCGTTCATCAAGTGGGTCACTAACGAAGCCCGCTGCTTCCTGCAATTCTGCCATTTGGGGCAATACTTGCAGCAAGAGAGGGTCAAGGGCATTGCCGGGTTCCATACGTGCCAGATAGGGTTCAGGAACACGCAGTGGGAATAATTGGCAGGCAGCGAGGATCGTTTGTTGGTCTTCAATGGACAGTGATAGCCGGCGGCACAACTCTGCAGGATCGCTGATGGCATTCTGCAGGGCGGATTGCCAGCTGGGTTCATCCTGGCTGTGAGCCTGACAAGCGATCGTGGAAACGGGTATCATTGCGCCTCTTTTTTGAGCCGGTTTTTTAAAAGCCGATTTGTTGACGACAGCGAGGGTGTATGGCCAGCTATTCTACCAGTGAATTCAAGGGCGGACTCAAAGTGATGCTGGACGGTGATCCATGCAGCATTCTGGATAACGAGAACGTCAAACCAGGTAAAGGCCAGGCCTTCAGTCGTACCAGACTGAAAAATCTGAAAACCGGGCGTGTGCTGGAAAAGACATTCAAATCGGGCGATACGCTGGAAGGTGCTGACGTGGCAGACCGCGACATGCAGTACCTGTACAACGATGGCGAATACTGGCATTTCATGGAGCCTGAATCTTTTGAACAGTATCAGGCCGATAAAAATGCTGTGGGCGACGCTGCTTTGTGGATGAAAGAAGAAGATGTTTGCATGGTCACGCTTTATAACGGTTCACCGCTTGCAGTGACACCGCCGAATCATGTCGTGATGGAAGTAATGGAAACGGATCCCGGCCTGCGTGGCGATACGGCCACCGGAGGTACTAAGCCTGCAAAACTGGCGACGGGCGCCGTAGTCAAAGTGCCGTTGTTCATGAATGTGGGTGATCTGATCCGGATTGATACGCGTACAGGTGAATACCTTGGTCGTGCCAAGGAATAATATTTGTTACCGCAAAAAATACCGGCTTTGGCCGGTTTTTTTATTTCAGGAGTATGTAAATGACTGACTGGAAGCCTTCTGCTGATATAGCAATGCTGCACAAGCGTGCGGCATTATTAGCAAGTGTGCGTCAGTTTTTTGCAGTGCGCAGCGTGATGGAAGTGGATGTTCCTGTCATGGCACATGCAACAGTGACTGATCCGAACATAGAAAGTTTTTCAGTTCGTACTCCTGCTACAACATCAAAATATTATTTGATGACATCGCCAGAATTTTATATAAAACGTTTGCTCGCAGCGGGTTGTGGTGCCGTGTATTACCTTGGCAAAGCCTTTCGTGCGGAAGAAAGTGGTTCGCGCCACAGTCCTGAATTCACTATGCTGGAATGGTATCGCCCCCAATGGACTGCGCAGCAATTGATGGAGGAAGTGTCTACGTTGGTTGCCAATTACATCGATGGCGATATTCATAAAACAACCTATCGACAGGTATTTCTGAACCATCTAGGCATTGATCCTCATACCGTTAGCGTAGCTGCATTAAAAGCATTGGCGCATGAAAGATTATCGCCAGCCTTTGATAGTGAAGACAGAAATATATGGCTGGATCTATTGTTTTCACATTTAGTAGAGCCGCAATTGCAGGGAAAAGTATTTGTTGAGCAGTTTCCCGCTGCGCAAGCTGCATTGGCGCAAACATTTGTTGATGCATACGGCAATCGGGTTGCTGCCAGATTCGAGTTGTATATCAATGGCGTGGAAATCGCCAATGGCTATCAGGAAGAACTGGATGCCGAGGTGTTGGCTGCACGCTTTCTTGAAAATATTGAATTGCGAAAATCACGTGGACAAACATTGCCGCCTATTGATGAAAAATTTCTTGCGGCAATGGCTGCCGGCATGCCACCTTGTGCCGGTGTAGCACTCGGTTTTGATCGCCTGTTGATGATAGCCAGTGGCGAAAATAATATCGCTGCAGTTTTACCATTTCCGTCGTAATCAGGCTTAAACGTGCCGGAGTTAAACTCGACGAAATAACCCCAGCGTTTTTACCATCGGCATCTCTTCAAACAACCCCGACGCTTTTGCTAACTTCCAGATATCGTAAGGAGCCTGCCCCCCTGTTGCCGGATCAGGAAAAATATCGTGGATTGCCAGAATCCCTCCAACGCGAATGTGTGCTACCCAGCTGCGGTAATCATTCAGTGCGGCTTCCCATGAATGCCCTCCATCGATGAAAACCATACCTAATGGTGTAGCCCAATGCCGTGCAGCAACCGTGGAGGGTGCAACGATAGGCACAACATGGTTTTCCAGATTTGCGGTACGCATGGTTTTGCGGAATTCACGGAAACTGTCCATCAGGCCAGCGTTTTTATCGTATAAATCCGGATCGTGGTATTCCTCTCCCAATTGGTGTTCTTCAGAGCCTCTGTGATGATCCACGGCGTATACAATGCTGTTGGTTTTTTTGGCGGCCTCACCAAGGTAGATGGTGGATTTGCCGCAATAACTTCCCACTTCCAGACAAGGGCCCAACGCTGCAGTGGCCAGGCAATGTTCATGCAAGGCTGCGCCTTCCTGCGGATCAAGAAAGCCCTTGATGGAATGGATGTCTATGGGAAGTTGCATGTTGACCTCAATGGCGAAGGGTAGGGATGTGAAGGACTGCAATTATACCGTGCCACGGGGCAGGCAATTTTATACTCGTGCGAATGATTTCAGTTAGGATGCGCCTCGGTAATTAGAAGAGGACGGTGACTTGAAATTCAAATGGCTTCTGCAGACCTTGCCGGCGGTAGCGGTAATGATTGCCCTTTATCTCGCGCATCGCGAACTTCAGGGCTATAGCAGCTCGCAGCTTTTGGGGCTGGTCTTTGGTTTTTCGTATACGGTCTTGGCAACTGTTCTTGCGTTGACAATTGCGGGTTACGTATTGCTGGCTACGTATGACTGGATTGCCCTGCGTCATCTGGGCAAAGAGCTCCCGATCTGGCAAGTGTTGTTAGCAGGTTTTACCAGTTTTGCTGTCAGCAATAGTGCAGGGCACGCTCTGGTATCCGGTGGTGCGCTGCGGTACCGGTTTTATTCTGGATGGGGGTTGAGTAGCCTGGAAATTGCGCAGGTTATTCTGCTCAGTACAGTGACATATTTTCTGGCAAATGGCACGTTGTTAGCGGGAAGTTATCTGCTGACACCTGCAGAATATTTTGATGGTCGTCACCTCGCGGGTGGTGCACTGCATGCTGTTATGTATCTGGTGATGTTTTTGCTGGCGACCTATTGGATGTTGGTGTTGAGCGGTCGCAGAACCCTGAGCTGGAAAGATCACACCATCACACTGCCGGGGCCGGGCATTACCCTGATGCAGTCGATTATTGGTGCGGGTGACTTGTTATTAGCGGCTGCTGTGCTGTACCTGTTGTTGTGCCAACACATGGATATTTCTTTCAGTCTTTTTCTCAACGCCTATCTCCTGGCGCAAGTGTTTGGCTTGCTCAGTCAATCACCTGGTGGTATTGGCGTATTTGAGGGAGTGTTTCTTTATTTGCTGAGTGAAAGCAATCCCACGCCGGAAGTATTAGCTTCATTGGTGGTGTATCGGGCGATTTATTATTTGCTGCCGTTGTTGTTAGCCAGTGTATTGATTCTTGGGTATGAGGTTAGTCAGCGTGATGCATTGCGGCGGCGCGTTGCTATACCTTGGCTAGCATTACAGCAATCGCTGCCGTATCTATTTTCTCTGTTGATGTTTGTCAGCGGTTCGATGTTATTGTTGTCTGGCACTACGCCGGCTGAGGCAAATCGTTTGGCGTGGCTCAGTGACATTCTTCCGATTACTTTAATCGAAACATCGCATGTCTTGGCCAGTATGACGGGATTGTTGATTCTGGTTATGGCGCGCGCAGTGCGATTAAAGCTGCGGTCAGCCTATTACGCAACATTGATATTGTTGTTTGTTGGTGCATTGGCATCATTATTTAAAGGCGGTGATTATGAAGAGGCCATTGTGTTATCCATAATGGCTTTGTTATTGCTGCCAGCCAAATCCATCTTTTATCGGCCATCACGACTTGATCAGGTGGGTATTACTACCCAGTGGGTGTTGGCCATTATTGTGATATTGGGTGTTGCGACGTGGCTTGGATTTTTCTCCTATCGGGAAGTCGAATATTCTCATGATCTGTGGTGGCGATTTGAGCTCCAGAGTGATGCGTCACGTTTTCTACGCGCTACATTGGCATCCATTATATTGCTGTGTGCAATATTCGTTTTCTTTTTTATCCGCCGCAGTCGTTTCAAACCGCATTCGCCGGATGCAGAAGAAATGGCGCTGGCTGGTGTGCATGTTATGCAAAGTCATGACAGCAACCAGTTTCTGGCTTTGACCGGGGATAAACATTTTTTCTGGAATGAAAGTAAAACGGGATTCATCAGTTACATCACATCAGGAAAATACTGGATAGCCATCGGGGATCCATGTGGCTCCATGATGGTACAGGATGAGTTGCTCTGGCAGTTTCGGGAAGCGGCCGACCATTTTGGGGCAAAACTGGTTTTTTACCGTGTCAGACCGGAAATGTTGCCTATGTATCTCGATCTCGGTCTCACTCTGGTGAAGCTGGGTGAGGAGGCAATTGTTGATATTGCGGCATTCAGTTTGAAAGGCCAGGCGCGCGCATCACTGCGGCATGCTTATAACAAGATGCAGCGTGAGGGTTGGCAATTCAGTGTTGTTCCTCGTGAGTCAGTAGGGGAAATACTGGAAGTTCTGGCAGATGTGTCCGATGACTGGTT
Source organism: Pseudomonadales bacterium (assembly GCA_035456205.1). Classification (GTDB taxonomy): domain Bacteria; phylum Pseudomonadota; class Gammaproteobacteria; order Pseudomonadales; family UBA7239; genus UBA7239. The sequence goes on along the minus strand of DATIDQ010000163.1, from coordinate 4,250 downwards.
AAGTATAAAAAATACCAGAGAAAAAGGTATATCGTTAGGATTTTTTAATCGTGATTATCTGTTGCGTAGTGATGTTGCTATCATCAGCAGAGAAGACAAGATTGTTGCCTTTGCTAATTTATGGAAGCCGGATAACAAAACTGAATTATCAATAGATTTGATGAGGTATTCAAAAGAAGCGCCCAATGGTTCAATGGAATATCTCACTATTTGCCTTCTGTTGTGGGCTCAGGAACAGGGATATAGAAATTTCAATCTTGGTATGGCTCCGTTATCCGGCCTGGAATACCACACGCTTGCACCGCTTTGGCACAAGATAGGCAGTTCTGTTTTTCGTTATGGTAACGAGTTCTATAACTTCCAGGGTTTGCGTGCGTACAAAGATAAATTTGATCCTGAATGGGCGCCGCGTTATATGGCTGTGCCATCCATGTTGGATGCTCCCTCAGTATTACTGCAGATAACCTCTATGGTAGCTGGTGGTGTTAAGGGGATTTTCAGTAAATGAAGAATTTTTTTCTCATCGTGTTGGCTGCGCTACTGTCAATTTTTGTTGTAGCAGGTATTTACTGCTGGCGTGTTGTGCGCAGCGTCGATCCTGTAACGGTTCCCTATGCAGAATTGGGCGATACTCTTGCCATGAACGGCGGGCAACGTGGCGTTGTAATTGTGTTGTCAGACAAAAAATATATGTCTTTTGCTATAGCGACGGCCAAAATCATTGCGGCGACTGGTCGTGTTGCTGCGTTGGTTGATATGGATGCAGTGTTTGCTCGTGTGCTTGAAGACGCGCCTGACTGTCTTGAGCAAGTCACACTACTGGATGTCTATGCTCAACATTTGCAACAGACATTTCAATTTGATCATTTTGATAAGCCAGCACTGATTGGATTTGGTAGTGCCGGTTTTTACGTGAAGCTGTTGCTGGCGCAAGCACCCGCAGGAATATTCTCAACAGGCATCAGTGCTCAAGAACAGGATGCCTTGTCATTGCCTGCCTCGCTTTGTGGCGCTGTATCACAACAAGTGATGTGGAAGTCACCAACAGTTCCTGTTGTGATTTCTGGTGAGTTGTTGTCAGCAACACCTAGAGCAGATCAAAGTTCAGGATTGCAGCAATGGTTTTTCGTATTACGCAATCTTTTTGCAGAACAAACACAAATGCAAAAAAATGGTGTTGGAGATTTGCCCTTGGTGGAGCTGCCTCAAGAACAGGGTGGGGCAGCAAATTATTTCGTAGTGATTATTTCCGGTGATGGTGGTTGGGCCAACATAGACAAGGATATTGCTGGTGCTTTGGGCGAGCAGGGCGTTGCTGTTGTCGGCTGGAATTCCTTGCGTTATTTCTGGGAGGCAAAGGATCCGGATGTGATGTCTGCGGATCTTGCCCGTGTTATCCGGTATTACCAGCGGCATTGGGGCAGGTCAAAAGTTGTATTGGTCGGATTTTCCCTGGGTGCCGATGTATTGCCATTCATGGTCAGCCATCTTCCCGCTGATGTGCAGCAAGCTGTCAGCGGTCTGGCGTTACTCAGTCCATCACAAGATGTTGATTTCCAGTTCCATGTCAGTGACTGGCTGGAGAGCGACAGCGGCGATCCTAATCCCTTATTACCGGAAATGGAGAAAATCAGCCGGATACCTCTCTTGTGTGTGTATGGGGATGATGACGATGAAACGCTATGCCAGCAGCTGACGGAGAGCTCGGGGAGGCATATTGTCCGCCTGCCGGGTGATCATCATTTTGATGGGGACTACAACACAGTCACGCAACTGCTATTGTCGCAGTTTCCGGTTTCACCCTGAGAGCAGTTGATTGTGGTTAAAGTGCTCCACGAGAGGGTTTTACCTTGAGCAATGCAGTGGGTCTCATTACCATGTGCATCTTTCTGAAGCCGGTTCTTTGAGGGGTATAGCGCGATGATTACGGGCAGTATGGTCGCCCTGGTGACGCCGATGCATGAAGACGGTAGCCTGGATTGGGAAACACTGGCGTCGCTGATTGAGTGGCATATTGAGCAGGGAACCCACGCTATTGTTGCTGTGGGCACTACGGGTGAGTCCGCGACGCTCAGTTTTGAAGAACACGTTGCAGTGGTACGTAGTGTGGTCAATCAGGTGCGTGGACGTATTCCGGTGCTGGCTGGCACGGGAGCAAATTCCACAACGGAGGCTATAGAGCTCACTCGTGCTGCGATGGAAGCGAAGGCGGATGCTTGCCTGCTCGTCACGCCGTATTACAACAAACCGACGCAGGAAGGTCTGTACTTACATCACAAAGCTATTGCTGAGGCAGTGGCCATTCCGCAAATGCTTTACAACGTACCAGGCCGTACTGCTTGTGACATGTTGCCGGAAACAGCATTACGGCTCGCACAAATTTCCAACATCTTTGGCATCAAGGAAGCCACGGGCAATCTTGAGCGTGCACGGACAATTATTGATGGAGCGCCGGATGGGTTCGCTGTCTACTCGGGTGATGACGAGACGGCCGTGGAGTTGATTCTGATGGGCGGCAAGGGTGATATCTCCGTGACGGCTAATGTGGCCCCACAGTTGGTTGCCAAAATGAATGCGCTGGCATTGGAAGGCAAGGCAGACGAAGCCAGGGCCATCAATAAGGCACTGTTGCCGGTTCATGCAGCTATGTTTGTTGAAGCGAATCCTATCCCTGTGAAATGGGCACTTGAACAAATGGGGAAGATCAAACGAGGCATTCGCTTGCCATTGACGCCATTATCGTCGAATCAACATGACAGTGTGCGTGCAGCACTGAATACAGCGGGTCTATTGTGATGCAATATTTGAGTTCGTCGGTGGCCAGATTTCTTCACGTTGGTTTTGTTGTTGCCATTGCACTGACATTGTCTGGCTGCGGTTTTTTCTTTGGTCCGGAAGGGGTTTTTCGTGACCGCGGTGATGATTATCTGAAAGCGGAAGTGACAGCACCGATAAAATTACCCGAAGGCAATGAAGGTGAAAGAATCGGGCAGCTGTTTGTTATTCCCAAGGCGGGAAACCCGAATGTTCGTTTGCCAGAGGAATTTACAGTTCCCAAGCCTGCCAGTTCAGACAGGGTGACCGAACAGCGCAACGAAGTAAAAATCCAGAAGTTGGGTGAGCGCAGATGGATTGATATCAATAATCCCCCCGGTGAAGTATGGCCAGGCGTGCACGGTTTTCTTGAGGAGCGTGGTATCGCGCTTGCTGATCAGAATCCCACAAGTGGCACACTCGAGACTGTATGGTTGTCACTGAAAGATGACGCATCTGGTGCGGATACGGCAATGGGTAAGGATCGTTACCGTATAGAACTGGAGCCAGGTCTGCGCAGCAATACAACAGAAATTCATGTGTTGCAGATGACGGCATCAGGTGCGGCTGGCGAGCGAATGATGTGGCCTTCACAATCAACCAATCCTGATCGTGAAACATGGATGATCAAGGAATTGGCAGCCTACCTTGCAAAAGATAATGCATCACAGGCTTCAATGTTGGCGCAGGCTATTGGCAGTAGTGAGCCGCGAGTGGCATTGCTGGATGTTCCTGAACCGAATCTGTCAATGCGCGTTGATTATTCTCGTGCATGGGTATCTGTGAATGGCTCCCTCAACCGTGATGGTTTTCATGTTGATAATGCCAACAGGGAACAGGGGCAGTGGCAAGTTACTTATTCAACTGCCGCGGCGAAGGCTAATGGCGATGAAGGTCATGAAGAGCCGGGCATTTTTGCACGTGTTGCGAAATTTTTTGATTTTGGCTTAGGGGAATCGGATGAGCCTGAAAGTTATCGCGTGCTATTACAGCAACAGCCAGAGGATACTGTGCGTGTGACAGTGCGGGATAGCAAAGGTGAATCGTTACCCCAGTCGGATGCTGACAGGTTGTTGCGGCGCATCAGGGCCAACTTGCTTTGACGTATTGTCCATGCTGATGCGATTTGCTTCCATCGGCAGTGGTAGTCGTGGGAATGGCACGCTGGTACAGGCCGGTGACACATTACTGCTGGTTGATTGTGGGTTTACACTGAAAGAAACAGAGTTGCGTTTGTTGCGACTTGGTATCCAGCCTGGTCAGTTGCGGGCGGTGCTGGTGACGCACGAACATGGTGATCACTGTAATGGTGTGCGCGTATTAGCTAATCGTTATGGTCTTCCTGTATACATGACTGCAGGCACAGCGCGGGCTCGTCAGTTATTAGATGTGGAGACAGCGATAATTATTGATAGTCACGCCCTTTTTGCTATTGA
>DATIDQ010000162.1:0-7111 GCA_035456205.1 Pseudomonadales bacterium | reverse complement strand
AAAATCCAGCACTTTCTCGTGAAGAAACCAAGCTGTACTACTTTAAGGGCCTTCGGTATTTCTGGTGGTAACTGTAGCTTTTCAGTGCCTCCAGTGTATGCACTTGCCGGCAGATGTAAAGAGAAATTTTCATTACAGGCTTGACAGATGGCTTGCGAGTTGAACCGAAAGATCTAGAATGCGCGGGTCCGGCAACCCAGCCGGATTCCTGTTGCAGGACAACCCACTGACCGGAGGTGTGTCATGGGACGTAAAACCCCATCCCTGAAACCGCGCAACCGCCATGCCATCAACCCATTGATGGGCAAGGGTGGCTGCCATGAAAAATCCACCGGCGCCAAGCGCGCTGCCGATAAACGCGCTACCCGTTTGCAGCTGGCAAAACCGGCTGCAGACTTTTCTATTTCTATAACCAGTTCCAGTCGGGCAAAATAATTACTGCTGGCCGACCACCACATCTTCATCGCCTTCCAACTCGGATTCAATCCTGTAGATATCGTCCATCTGATCTTTGCCAGTCATGCAAACATTCAGATCTTTCAAGCCACCATTGCGCAATGAATAAATCCAGCCATGCACGGCCAGTTCCTGGCCGCGATCCCATGCATCCTGTACGATAGTGGTGTGGCACACATTATTGACCTGCTCCACCACATTCAACTCACACAGTAAATTAACGCGCTGTTCTTCATCAGCAATCGCTTCCAGTTTTTCGCGATGCTGGCGATAGATATCCTTGATGTTACGCAACCAGTTATCGATCAGCCCCAGCTTCTGGTTTCCCATTGCAGCACGCACACCACCACAACCGTAATGACCAACCACCATAATGTGTTTTACTTTCAATACATCTACCGCGTATTGTAAAACTGACAAACAATTGCAATCGGTATGAACCACCACATTAGCAACGTTGCGATGCACAAAAATTTCACCCGGCATCAAGCCGACAATTTCATTGGCCGGCACGCGTGAATCTGAACAACCTATCCATAAATATTCCGGCGATTGCTGCTCGGATAATTTCTGGAAAAAATCCGGATGGATTTTCTTGATCGACTCTGCCCATTTACGGTTATTCTCAAACAGGTTTGGCAGTAATTTCATAAGGTTCTCTCCTGTACAACCTGTAAAACTTCAGCGATTTGCTGTTTGCGTTGTACTTCGCTATCGGCGCGCACAGTGATGTGCCCAACCTTTCGCGCCGGCTTTTCCGACTTGCCATAAAAATGTACATGCGTCTGCGGAATCGCCAGAAGCGCAGGCAGCGGCGGCAGCACCCCCACCAGGTTCACCATCGCCGGAAACCCGACACAAGCCGTACTACCCAGAGGCAAACCACAAACAGCCCGTAAATGATTTTCAAATTGTGATGTTTCAGAACCTTCAATTGTCCAATGGCCTGAATTATGAACGCGCGGTGCAAATTCATTTGCTACCAGCTCACCATTAACTTCAAACAGTTCCAGACATAACACGCCAACGTAATTTAATTCTGCCAATAAAGTACTGGCAAATTTTTCTGCCTGTTCTTGCATGACATCAGACGGCCGTGCATACGAAGTAAATAAAATCCCATCCCGGTGAATGTTTTCTGACAATGGATAAAAGGCTTTTTCGCCTTGTTGTCCACGCACTGCGATGATCGATACTTCGCGAGAAAATTTGACAAAACCTTCGAGTATCAACGGAACACTACCGAGTGCTTGCCACGCTGTAGCAATATCGCCTTCTGCGCGAATAACAAACTGACCCTTCCCGTCATAACCGAAACGCCGTGTTTTCAGAATCGCAGGCAAGCCAAGTTGTGAAACGGCATCACGTAAATTCTGTTCTGAATCTACTGCCGCATATGGCGCGGTGCGAATACCGAGTTTTGCAAATAATTTTTTTTCCATTAACCGGTCCTGGCTCACTTCCAGTGCAGCCAATGGTGGATACACCGGCATTCTGGCAGCTAATGCTGTCAACACAGGACTCGGGACATTTTCAAATTCATAGGTACAAACATTGACGTTCTGCGCAAATGCAGCCAGCGCATCAACATCTTCATACGGTGCACACAGGTGCTCGCCGATCAGTTGTGCACAAGCCGATGCTTCCGGTTCCCAGAAAACAGGGTCAATAGCCAGTGGTAAACCGGCCATGCCCAACATACGGCCGAGCTGGCCGCCACCCAGTACACCAATCTTCACGCGCCAGTTCTCGGGTCGGGATTAGCCAATACCTTGTCGGTCTGGCGCTGACGATAGCTTTCATAAGCCACACGATACTGCGGGTACTGCGCGCCCAGCATGGCACAGGCGAGCAGAGCGGCATTGACGGCACCGGCTTTGCCGATCGCCATCGTGCCTACCGGCACACCTGCTGGCATCTGCACAATCGACAATAATGAATCCACACCATTCAGCGTTTTAGACTGCACCGGCACACCCAACACCGGCAGGACCGTCTTGGATGCCGCCATCCCCGGCAAGTGAGCAGCGCCACCGGCACCGGCAATGATCAGCTCAAGGCCACGCTCTGCTGCTGAAGCGGCGTAGCTGAATAATTTATCGGGGGTGCGATGGGCCGAAACGACCTCGACTTCATATGGAATACCCAATTCAGCAAGAGTATCGGCTGTATATTGAAGGGTGTCCCAGTCACTACTGGAACCCATAATGACGCCGATCAGAGGTTTAGTTGTTGGTGCGTTCATCGCCTGTTACCGCGGCTGGAAAGCGATGCAGTTTACCCCAAGGCTTGGCTTTCGTAACCACTGCATATCCAGCATGATATGGTCATTACATATCGCAAGGAGCACCGGCATGTCACAAGAGCCACCCGAAACCATTCAGCCCGATCAACAGCCCCAGCCACTGACAGACAAATTGCTCCAGGAAATGCTGCGCAGCACCCAGGCCACCGAGCGCCACCTGCATAAGTTAAGTAGCCACAAACTGGTGACAGATTATGATTCCCCTCACCGCCAGCTGTTCATGCAATTTATGAAAGGTGCCGCATTCGGTCTGGGCAGTGTCATAGGTGCCAGTGTTTTTGTTTCACTGATCATCTATCTGTTATCACAAGTGGCATTCCTGCCAATTATCGGTGAGTGGATAAAAGTGATTCTGGAAGAGATCCATAAATAACAAAAAATTTCTAGTTGCTTTTTTGTTTCCGGAAACGCTTTGTCAATATCAAGCGCAGGAAAAGCCAGAATGATTGTGAGTTGCGGTATGCGCGAATCTGCGAAGTACTGCGATTGAAATAGTTGACAGGGATCTCGATAATACGCAAACGCGCATCCAGACAGGCAATCATCATTTCTGCAGAAAATTCCGGGCCTCTTGCTGACAATTCCGGCCTGATGGTGTCAAAAGTGCTGCGCCAGAATGCGCGGAACGTACAGCCTGCATCGGTAAAACGCGCTTCACGATCCCACCACAGCAACTCCATCAATTTTCCTAACGCCGCATGCGCCAACCGCACCAACCCGCGCATTGTGGAGCCCTGTTCTATCAATTGCCGGGTAGTGCGTGTGCCAATGACCATATCCGCATCACGCAGGTACGAAAACAATTTCTGCACATCACGACTGGAAAATGAATAATCCGCTTCTGTCAGTACAATAATATCCGCATCGGTCTGTTGTAATGCATACAGCAATTTTTCACCATACAAGACACAACCAGGCGGACACATAACAACTTTTGCGCCCACGGCATCAATTCGCATTTCAAGTGAACTGCCTGCAGGCAACACTGCCAGAATTTCATCAAATACACCGGTTTCCCGATAACGCTCAATGGTAAAAACAATACCCTCTTCATCCCCTTCGGCATAAACCAGTAATATCTTGCGGCTCTCGGAAAAATGTAAATCCCTGTCGTGATATTTTGCCAACGCCAGAGAATCACGATCATTGATATTGACGTACGTGCCTGTGAGTGGAAAGAAATATCCGCTCTCGCCGCTCGCTAGCAGTGCATTGAGAAGCGAGACAAACTCGACATAGGTCGGCGTTGCCGCAAAGGCCGCTTCAATTTTCTCGAATATGGCCGGAGAACATATAAATGTACCACTGCCCATGATGTCATTCTGCACAATCGATGGCTTTTCAACCAATTGCTGCAAAACCCCGTTTGTCTGAAGTACAGAAAAATTCTTCCGTATCAATTCAGCATCATCCACCTTAAGACCAGCACAAGTAAACAACGCATCTTGCCAATGAAAGTCCAACAACTCACTATGGTTGGAGCTGATATAACTTTCATCGCACAACATGATGCAAAAATAACTGGCGATATGCGATTGCGCCTGCAATATTGACCAGGCCAGCCCTTTACCCAGGTCATTATTCTCGACGTAGTGCAGCCTCACCCTGAACCGCGAACCATCGCCCAATTGTTGTCGAATACTTTCACCAAAATGACCAACAATAATAACAATATCGGTGATGCGAAGTTCATCGCGCATGATGGCAATAATGCGCTCCATATTGGGTACGCCATTAACATCCAGCAGACCCTTATGACGATTTTCTGTATAGGGAGCAGCGCGAGCGCCTTTCCCAGCTGCCGGGATAAGCCCCCAGAGTACTCGCTTGGCGCTATCTGTCACGCGGCACCTCATCCATGCTTGCCAGAAAAACGGGCATCAATTGCACGCGATACAGCAATAGCCAGAAAAAATATTTTATTGTTTCGCTGATATGGGACATCTTTGATTCCCCGTGACTGCGTGGCACAAAATCCACAGCAATCTCTGCAATAGCATAACCCCGCGCGGACAGTTTGGCAGCTAACTCCAACACCTGTTCAAAACCGTCGCGTTGTAAAACAATATTTTTCAAACACTGGCGCTGCAGAGCTTTACAACCTGTATAAAGATCCGTGACATGCTGTGAGAACAGTACATTATACGCTGAGGAAATCACCCGGTTTCCCCACCATTTTATTGGCAACATTCCAGCTTGCCGCGCAGAGTTTTTTCCAATCAATCTGCTAGCGTAAACAATCGCATGCTCTTCCAGTTCACTCAATAATAACGGGATACATTCTGGTGGATATTCGCAGTCTGCATCGATAATAACAATCCGGTCTGTCTGCGCAGCAGCGATCCCGCTACGCAATGATGCGCCATAACCCATATTGTATGGATGACGTATCAATGTAATGCCAGGAATGCTTTCGATAAATGCTGCACTGTTATCTGTTGATGCATTGTCTACAAATACCAGATGCCAAAAAGAAAAATCTGGCAGTGCGCGCAAACGCGCTAATAATTGCGGTAAATTTTCCTGTTCGTTACGCACCGGAACAATAATATCGGCTCGCAACCCCATGGCGCATCAGTCTTCAGATTCTGGATCGGCAATACGCAAGGATTGCATACCTGCACGAAGACGGTACAGATGCCCTTGCAAGCGCGGGCCCTTGCGCTGCGCAACCCCCACAGCCAACACATCAATAACTGCAAGATGAGCAATGCGCGATGATAGCGGCGTATAAATCTCAAACCCCTCATCCACATCAATGCAAATAGGAATCGTCGCTGCTTCCGCAATGGGCGTGCCGGATGGCGCCATGCCAATCACAATCGCATCCATATCTTTAACCAGCTCAATAGTATCCAGCAGCGAACGTGTGCGGCCGGATTGCGATATCGCCACAACCACGTCACCTTTTTGCAATGACAAGGCAGACATTTTTTGTATGTGGGTATCGGAATAAGCAGCGGACGCGAGCTGCAAGCGAAAAAAACGATGCTGGGCATCCGAGGCAACAGCAGCAGACGCACCATGACCATAAAATTCGACGCGATTGGCATTTGTTAACGCTGTGATAGCTTTATGAATGTTGGTCGGATTCAAACTGTCCCGCACCTTCAGCAAGGTATCGATAGTCGAGTCAAATATTTTCCGACTGAAATCCGCTACAGAATCTGTATCTGTGACTGCCACACTGCCAAAGCTCGGACCGGAAGCCAGCTCCTGCGCCAAAGCGAGTTTGAAATCCTGGAAACCGTCACAATTTACCGCACGACAAAAACGCACAACAGTGGGTTCGCTGACTTCAGCTTGCGCGGCCAGATCAACAATACGCATGTTGATGACATTGCCGAGATTGGCCAGAACATAATCAGCCACTTTGCGCTCGGATTTACGCATCTGTCTGCCGGTGTCGCGTATGCGTTCTGTCAGTGTTACCGGTTTCATAGGGTAAGCCTGTAAATTTGCCTCATGATAGCCGATGTCAAGACTGCAACCAATCTGCACCGCCTACGGTGCTTTCTAAGGAGCTTTTCTTTCGTAAATTCGGTAATGGCAATGCTGTGACGTGCAATTCTCTGCCACTATTTTGTACTGCTCATTGAGCAGCTGCTCAACGTCTTGAACCAGTTTACACGGCTTGCCATCAGCACAGGGCATATCGGGGGTTGTGTAGGTATTGATAATGTAGCGCGGCCTGTTGTTAATCAGATCCTGCAAAAACATAGTACGCATGTTCACAATAAAAGGATTATCAAAATGATGGAAAAGATCCTGGTACGTTGAGTAAGGACTCGCCATCACCGTCTTACTCTGCAACATGGCCCGCAATGCCTGCCCACCGGTATCCAGCGGCTGCACAAAATCACCCTCATGAGCATGCTCACGTAAATAGTTTCCTATCTGATCTCCAACGACACTGTTTTTTTCATAGCCTTGCGTAATCCATACTTCAATATTTTCTTTTATTTGGCCAGGTGATGGATAAGCCACCTGCCAAACAAGAAACAAGTATGCCGATCCACACAATATTCTTCGTGGCCATGACTCACTATATTTTCCTAATACAGGAAGCAGAAGAAATCCGGATAACAACATTCCAAAATATCGAAATGGCATCCAGTGGTAATGGTAAAATTTGTTGGCAGGGTATGGATAAACAACATACGCAATCACGAGGAGAGTCAGGGTAATATATAATTTTCTTTGTTCGTTTTTGTGCCTGGTGCTGACTCGACCCTGCCATATTGCCAAGCCGAGCAACGGCAGCCATTCCAACGTAAACGCAAAAAAAACCTCCAGATACCCTAACCACCGCTGTTGCCAACCTTGATGCGTATCGACAAATCCGTCCAG
>DATIDQ010000161.1:0-4796 GCA_035456205.1 Pseudomonadales bacterium | reverse complement strand
GCGCTTTGCTTCCTGTATTTCTGTTCTTGCCATACCTGACTATCTGCCTTTTTATTTATTGAACATAGTGAACTTCAACTTCACCATCATCCCAGTCTTCGTCCCAATCATCATCGTCACCATCTTTTTTCGCCGCGCGTGCGCGTTGACGTGCTTCAGCCAATTCTGCAATCGCATCACGCGCTTCTGCCTGCATCGCTTTCTGGATATCCAGTTCGAGTTTTGCCAGATCGGGATTTTCCAGTTGGGCAGCACGCTCTTCTTCGATGTGCGTCATGATCGCTTCACACAACACCTGTGTACCTTCACCGCTTGCAGCAATGATCGCAAAGTGCGGTATTTTTTTGGTGATCTTCAGACGTTTGTACAATTTCTTGCAAAAATCTGCGCGTTCATCTTCAGGAATCAGATCCAGTTTATTCAGTATCAACCAGCGTGGACGTGCGGCCAGTGTCGGACTGAATGCCTTCAATTCTTCTTCAATCGCCAGCACATTCGCGACTGGATCAGAGCCATCCGGCGGCATGATATCCACCAGATGCAGCAGTAATTTTGTACGCGTCAGGTGTTTGAGAAAACGGATACCCAGACCCGCGCCCTGTGCAGCACCGGGAATAAGACCAGGGATATCTGCTACAACAAAACTGCGCATCTTGCTCACGCTGACTACACCGAGATTCGGCACCAGCGTCGTGAACGGATAATCTGCAACTTTTGGGCGCGCTGAAGAAATCGCGTGAATCAAAGTGGATTTTCCTGCGTTTGGCATCCCCAACAAACCAACATCCGCCAATACTTTCAATTCAAGGCGTAAATTGCGCGATTCACCGGGCTGACCAGGTTTAGTCTGGCGCGGTGCGCGATTGACACTGGATTTGAAACGCGCATTACCAATACCGTGAAAGCCGCCCTGCGCCACCAGCAAGGTCTGGCCTGCTGCAGTCAGATCACCCAATACTTCACCGGTGTCTTCATCAATCACAGTAGTTCCAACAGGCACATCAAGCACTAGGTCTTCACCACTGTGGCCAGTACAGTTTGCGCCACGGCCAGACTGGCCTTCTTTGGCACGGTGCTGACGCTGGTAACGAAAATCAATCAGTGTGTTTAATGCATCAGCAGCACGCAAATAGATACTGCCACCGTCACCGCCATCACCGCCGTCCGGGCCACCAAAGGGCACATATTTTTCGCGCCGGAAACTCATACAGCCATTGCCACCTTTACCGGCATGGACTGCAATTGGCACTTCATCAACAAATTTCATCTGGGCATATCCAAAGTCACACGACTAGCTTAAAACAAACTGACTGAAAACAAAAAAGCCCCGCAATGCGGGGCTTTTGACAACCTGAAGACAGATCAGGCTGCGATAATTCTAACGAAACGACGATTGTTCACGCCTTTCACTTCGAATTTCACTTCACCAGCAGCCTTCGCAAACAAGGTGTGGTCTGTGCCCATGCCAACATTCTCACCAGCATGGTATTCAGTGCCGCGCTGACGAAGGATGATATTGCCAGGAACCACTTTCTGGCCACCAAATACTTTTACGCCCAGACGCTTGGCCTGTGAATCGCGACCGTTACGGGTACTACCGCCTGCTTTCTTGTGTGCCATGTCTTTATCCCCTTACTTAGACGTATTCTGCTGCAGATCAGGCGCTGATAGCCGTGATCTTGATCTGGGTGAACCACTGACGGTGACCCATCTGCTTACGGAAATGCTTGCGCCGACGGAATTTGATCACGTGGATCTTGTCCGCACGGCCGTGGCCAACCACTTCAGCAGATACCTTGCCACCAGAAACAAACGGAGCGCCAATCTTGACGTCGGCACCGTTGCCTACCATCAGCACTTCATTGAAATCAATTTTGTCGCCTGCTGCAGCTTCCAGCAATTCGACGTTCAGAACTTCACCTTCTATAACCCGGTGCTGCTTGCCACCCGACTCAATAACCGCGTACATGTTAATCACTCCAGACATATGCCCACCTTTTTAGGTGGGTCGAAGGGCGCGCATTGTAAGAAAATCAACGCCACCAAGCAAGCCAATTGTACGAGTTTTATACCTGCAGCCCTTCATTTGCTTTAAAATCAACCAATTCAAGCCGTTGGCCCCACTATTTTACCTATGCAACTCCTCTTACAGGCCTATCTGCTCCCCCTTCTGCTGGCCATCATTGCCGGCATCTGGATCTATGCCCAGCGCCAACGCACCAAGGCAACGCTTGCCGAGTGGGAGGACGCTTACCGCAATATCGAAGCCCAACTGGAAGACCGTACCCAGAAGCTCCGTAGCATCAACAATATGCTATATGGCGAGATTGCCCAGCACGAACAGACCGAAGAAAAGCTGCGCAAGGCACAGGACTATCTGGGCAGCATCATTAATTCCATGCCCTCTGTACTCGTCAGCGTCACGGCCGCCGGGCAAATCACCCACTGGAATACCAGCGCCGAGCGCGCCACCAATATGGCAGCCGTTGATGTGGCTGGAAAGCTGCTGTGGGATGCCTACCCCAATCTTCCGATCACCCTCGCGACCATCCAGCAATCTATCAGCGACGGAACACCGACGGTAATGGAAAGCGCCAAGCTGGAAAGTCATGGGCAGACCTACTACACCGACATTACGATTTATCCCCTGATTGCCGAGAATATCCGCGAGGCCGTTATCCGTGTTGATGATGTCACCATGCGACTCACGATGGAAAACATGATGATCCAGAATGAGAAAATGCTCTCTCTCGGCGAGTTGGCTGCCGGCATGGCACATGAAATCAATAACCCGTTGGGCGCCATCCTGCAAAGCGTACAAAATATCGAGCGGCGATTGTCACCCGAATTACCAAAGAATTTTGAAGTCGCCAACAATCTTGATCTCAATCTTGTACATATGAATCGCTACTTGCAGGAGCGGGAAATCCCCAGTTTTCTGAAAACCATTCGCGATGCCGGGGAACGTTCAGCCCGCATTGTTTCGAATATGCTGGGGTTTTCACGCAGCAGCCAGCAACACAACCCCACCGACCTGAATACACTGATAACGAATTGTCTCGAGTTGGTAGAAAATCAGTTCGAGATCACCAGACAGGATCAAAAAACCAATATTGAACTGGAAAAACACCTGCTGGATAACATGCCGGTTGTTTCCTGCTCTGCACCAGAAATACAGCAAGTGCTGCTGAATATTATCCGTAATGCATCACAGGCGCTGGCTGGCGCGGAATCACCCTCACCACGCATCACCATAAGCACTGGCTGTGACACACTGTTTGCGTGGATAAAAATCACAGACAACGGCCCTGGCATCACACCGGAAATTCGCCGCCATCTTTTCGAGCCATTTTTCACCACAAAAGAAGTCGGTCAAGGCACCGGACTCGGCATGTCTATTTCGTATTTCATTATCACAAGGCATCACGGCGGCAGCATTGACGTCGACTCCACACCGGGTGAGGGAGCCAGTTTTACCATTCGCCTGCCGCTCACCCGAACTTGATCAGCTATAGCACAGACAGGATCTGAACATGGAAATCTACAAAGAATTCTCGATTGAAGCCGCGCATCGCCTGCCGCATGTGCCGGAAGGCCACAAGTGCAGCCGTTTGCACGGCCATTCATTCCAGGTGTCGATCCATGTGAGCGGCCCGGTGGAGCCACATAGTGGCTGGGTAATGGATTTTTCCGACATCAAAAGCGCATTCAAGCCCGTCTGGGAACGACTCGATCATCACTATCTCAATGATATTGCCGGTCTTGAAAATCCGACCAGTGAAAATCTGGCGCGCTGGATATGGCAGCAGCTCAAACCCGGCTTGCCCCTGCTGTGCAAGGTTGTGGTGCGGGAAACCTGCACTAGCGGCTGTGTCTATACAGGCGACTGATCTGGGATTATCATTTAGCCAAGCCATCAAGAAACACTTGAATAACCACCATGCAAAGCCAGCACAAACTTATGCCTTGCACGCACCGCGGAGTCGCTCTGACGTCTGCCTATGGCTTTTGCCTGCTCCTGCTGCCCTGAGGGGCATCGATAACGCACGCCCCGCGTGGGGCAAAACCAAAGCACACACCCATTTCAAGAAACACATATAGATTTCTGGAGCAGAACCATGTCTATCCAAACGACATCAACGAAAGAACAATTGATTATTTTTGATACCACCTTGCGTGACGGCGAACAAAGCCCCGGCGCATCCATGACGCGCGATGAAAAAATCCGCATCGCACGCCAACTGGAAAAACTCGGCGTCAATGTCATTGAAGCAGGCTTTGCCGCTGCCAGCCCCGGTGATTTTGAATCGGTTAGAAGCATCGCTGAAATCGTACAACATTCGACCATCTGCTCTCTGGCTCGTGCGAATGAAAACGATGTGCGTCGTTCCGGCGAAGCGATCAAGCCAGCAAAATCGGGCCGTATCCACACCTTCATTGCGACCAGTCCTATCCACATGGAAAAGAAACTGCGCATGTCACCAGAACAGGTGATTGAGCACGCGATCATGGCTGTGAAAGTGGCTGGTGAATATACCGCTGATATAGAGTTTTCCGCTGAAGACGCTGTACGTTCTGAAATGGATTTTCTCGTGCGTATTTTTGACGAAGTCATCAAGGCTGGCGCAAAAACCATCAACGTGCCCGACACAGTCGGCTACTCGATTCCTTTTCTCTGGGGCGAGCGTTTCAAGCAATTGATCGAACGTGTGCCGAATGCGGACAAAGTGATATGGTCTACGCATTGCCACAATGATCTTGGTATGGCGGTAGCGAATTCACTCGCCGCGGTGATG
>DATIDQ010000160.1:0-12826 GCA_035456205.1 Pseudomonadales bacterium | reverse complement strand
ATATCGGTGTGGCGGTTGATACCCCGATGGGTTTGATGGTGCCCGTTATTCGTGATGTAGACAAAAAAGCCTTGTGGGATATCGGTGCGGAAATTGCCGTGCTGTCTGAAAAAGCACGCAGTGGAAAATTGATGCCAATGGATATGCAGGGTGGTTGCTTCACTATTTCCAGCTTGGGGGCGATGGGTGGTCAAGGTTTTACGCCGATTGTGAATGCGCCGGAAGTGGCGATACTCGGCGTGTCAAAAACACAGGTGAAACCGGTGTGGAATGGCAAGGAATTCTTGCCGCGTAAAATGTTACCGCTGACTTTGTCTTACGATCACCGTGTGATCAATGGTGCAGATGCCGGAAAGTTCTTCACATTTCTGGTGGAAGAAATTTCTGATATCCGCCGTCTGGTGTTGTAAAGGGGGTCTGGCCAGTTGTTGCATTGGTAAAGCTGGTCGCGTGGCAGATTTTTTTGACTGTGTAAGGGGGCGGGCTATGCTTGTTGCTGTGCAACGCGTCAAAAACCAAAGGAGTGCAAAATCATGGGTTATATACATTATCTATTTATTCTCGCTGTATTGTTGAGCCCTGCTTTTCTTCACGCTGCCCCCAGCGATCTTGATACCAGTTTCGGCGGTGCCGGCTGGGTCAGCACGGGCTTTCAGGGTCGCGCCACCGCCGTTGGGCGCGATGTAATCCAGCAGGCCGACGGCAAGCTGGTGGTGGCGGGGAATAGCAGTAACGGTAATTACGATGATATTGCCTTGGCGCGCTACAACGCCGATGGCTCACTGGATAATACATTCAGTGGTGACGGCAAACTCACCATGGCATTCGGCGCCAGTACTGACCGAGTCTATTCAGTGATCCAGCAGGCCGACGGCAAACTGGTGACTGCAGGAGTCAGCTACGATAGCGGCGGCTACTATAACTTCGCCTTGGCGCGTTACAACGCCGATGGTTCGCTGGATACCAGCTTCAATGGCGATGGCAAACTCATGAATCGCATTAATGGAGGGCATAGTACTGGTTATTCAGTGATTCAGCAGGCCGATGGCAAGCTGGTAGTGGCGGGGTGGGGCTACGGTAGCAGTGATACTGATTTTGCGCTGATGCGCTACAACGTCGACGGCACACTGGATACCGGCTTCGATGGCGATGGCATGCTCACCACGACTGTTGCCGGGGGGCAGGATAATGCTTATTCAATAATCCAGCAGGCCGATGGCAAGCTGGTGGTGGCGGGACTGGCCTACAACGGCAGCAATGCGGATTTTGCGCTGGTGCGCTACAACGCCGATGGCACACTGGATACCGGTTTTGACGGTGACGGCAAGCTCACCACGGCCGTTGGGGCGGGCTATGATTATGCCTCCTCTGTAATCCAGCAGGCCGATGGCAAGCTGGTGGTGGCGGGCTACAGCGTGAATATCAGCGGGAACTATGATTTTGCGCTGGTGCGCTACAACGCCAATGGTTCGCTGGATACCAGCTTCGACAGTGATGGCATACTCACCACAGCTGTTGGTGCAGGTGCTGGTGAGCAGGCTTACTCGGTGATCCAGCAAGCCGATGGCAAGCTGGTGATAACGGGAGACCGTAACGGTGTTATTACTCTGGTGCGCTACAACGCCGATGGCACACTGGATACCTCATTTGATGGCGATGGAGTACTTGTCTCGGGCGTGGCTGGTTATAGCTATTCAGTGATCCAACAGACGGATGGCCAGTTGGTGGTAGCGGGACAGAGCAGTAGCGGCGGCAACCTGAACATGACCTTGCTGCGCTACAACGCCGACGGCACGCCGGATACCAGCTTCGATGGCGATGGCATGCAGGGAATAACCTGGCTGTCTTCCGGAGATATGGGCCAATCTGTTATTCAGCAGGCGGATGGCAAGTTGGTGGCGGCCGGATACACCACGTACGGTACTGGCAATTCCGGTTTTGCCTTGGTGCGCTACAACGCCGATGGCACACCAGATACCAGCTTCGATGGCGATGGCAAGCTCACGACCGTTGGTTCAGGCTTTGAACAAGCCTATTCAGTGATTCAGCAGGCCAACGACGGCAAACTGGTGGCGGCGGGATACAGCGATGGCTACTTTGCACTGGTGCGCTACACCGCCAATGGCTCGCTGGATACCAGCTTCGACGGTGATGGCAAGCTCACCACGGATATCGGCTCTGGCAGCAAGGCTTACTCGCTGACCCAGCAGGCGGATGGCAAGTTAGTGGCAGCTGGCACGGGTTGGAACAATGCCAGCGGTTATGATTTTGCGCTGGTGCGTTACAACGCTGACGGTTCGCTGGATACCAGCTTCGACGGTGATGGCAAACTCACCACCGGGATCAGTACAGGCGATGATTACGTGTATTCGCTGATTCAGCAGGCAGATGGCAAGCTGGTGGTAGCGGGATATGCCAGCAATGGCAGCGACGATGATTTTGCTCTGGCACGCTACAACGCGGATGGTTCACTGGATACCGGCTTTGACGGTGACGGCAAGCTCCTGACGGATTTTGGCGGGAACTATGATGGTGCCTATTCGGTGATCCAGCAGGTCGATGGCAAGCTGGTGGCGGCGGGTTATACCAGCAACGGCGGCAATACGGATTTCGCGCTGGTGCGCTACAACGTGGATGGCTCGCTGGATACTGCGTTCAACGGCACCGGTAAATTGGTCACGGCGATAGGTGTGAGCAGTGATTTTGCCAATTCGGTGGTCCAGCAGGCCGATGGCAAGCTGGTGGTGGCTGGTACTAGCTGGAGCGGGAATAACTACAGCAATGATTTCGCGCTGGTGCGCTACAACACGGATGGCTCGCTGGATACCACGTTCAACGGTACCGGCATACTCACCGCGGCGATCGGCGGCAGTGATGAGTTCGCTAATTCGGTGATCCAGCAAGCCGATGGCAAGCTGGTGGTGACCGGTGGCGCTGACAATATGCCGACCGGGATGGAGATCGTGATAGCACGTTTCGAGAGCGGTCAGACTGATACGGATGGTGATGGCATTGTGGATGGGCTGGATACGGATGTTGACGGTGATGGCATTGATAATCCCTCTGATAATTGTGTCGCCGTCGCCAACAGTAACCAGTTGGACACAGACGGTGACGCACAGGGCAATGTTTGCGACGACGATGATGACGGTGACGGCGTGGCCGATATCAGTGATGACGTCCCGCTGGATTCCACTGAAACCACCGACACGGATGGTGACCACCTCGGTGACAACAGCGATCCAATGCCGAACGATGCCAATGTATTGAATAATTTTCTGGACACGGTAAAAGCAGACAAAGCCGGTACTTCTGTTGCCTTTGCCGGCGACTTCAACGGCGATGGCTACGGCGATTACATCATTGGTATTCCCGGTTTTGATGTACCTGCGGAAAAAGTCATCAAGGATGCAGGCCGCGCAGTTGTTGTTTCCGGCAAGGATGGCGCTGTGCTCGCATCGCGGGATGGCGGTGAAGCGAAAGATGCTTTGGGTACCGCGGTTGCCGGTGGTGCCGATATCGACAATGACGGTTTTGACGATGTGGTAATCGGTGCGCCGAAAGCTGGCGCGACTGATACCGGCAGCATGACAATCCTCTACGGTCCCGATGGGTCGTTCAGCGGCATGTATACGGGAGCGGTTCCTAGGAGCGCTTTCGGTGCGGCACTCGCCCTGGGTGATGTGAATGGCGATGGCCATGCCGACATCCTGGTCGGCGCACCGAAAGATGATGACATAGTCAACAAACATACCGATGCCGGTAGTGTGGCTGTGTACGTGTATGCCGGTGGTGGTTTTACTGTTGGCACACCGTTCTACGGTGCCAACGCCAAGGCCTATGCAGGTAGCAGTGTGGCAGCGGGCGATGTGGACGGTGACGGTGCGTTCGATATCGTGATCGGTGCGCCGAATGACAGCAGCCTCACCGTGAAAAGCAGTGGCAGTGTCACCGCCTACAATCTGGCGGGCACAGTGTTGCTGCAAAAATACGGCACGACGCCCAGGACGCAGTTCGGAAAATCTGTCGCGACAGGTGATATCAACAACGACGGCAATGCCGATGTGGTAGTCGGTGCGCCGCTGGACGACACCGACAGCAAGCATAAGGACACCGGCAGTGTGACTGCGTTTTCTGGCAGCGATGAGCAAGAGCTGACAAAACAGTACGGTGCCACTGCCAAAGCCTTGTTAGGTTCCAGTGTAGCTGCTGGTGATGTGGACGGTGATGGTCAGGCAGACCTTATTGCCGGTGCGTGGAAAGACGACAATCCGACTGTTGATCCCCCAAAGCCCGTCAAGGATGCCGGCAGTGTTTCCGTGTGGAGTGGCGATGGTTACGGTCTGATCACGACCTTGTATGGTGATACCGCCAAGGATTATTTTGGTAGTGCCGTGAGTGCTGGTGATATCAACAGCGACGACAGGCTTGATCTCGTTATAGGCGTTCCTGGTCTGGATGCATCTGCCAAAGTGAAGGAGGCTGGCAAGGTGATGGTAGTGAACGGGGCGCTCTTGTAAAGGCTGGTTACGTTAGTCAGAAAACCTGGCATACAACCGGTTTTTCTGACTATACGAAAGTGCTGATTGTTCTGGCTGCTGTATTACTTGTTCAAAAATTCCGCAGCGTCTTTTGCAAAATAAGACAGAATGGCATCCGCGCCAGCGCGTTTGAATGCCAGTAATGACTCCAGTATCACTGTTTCACGATCCAACCAGCCTTTTTCAAAAGCGGCAACGTGCATTGCGTATTCGCCACTCACTTGATACACGAACGTCGGCGCTTTTAATTCATCTTTTACGCGGCGCACCACATCCAGATATGGCATGCCGGGTTTTACCATAATGATATCTGCACCTTCGGCGAGATCCAGCGCACATTCATGCAGGGCTTCATCGCTGTTGGCAGGATCCATCTGGTAACTTTTTTTGTTGCTTTTGCCGAGATTGCCGGCGGAGCCGACTGCATCACGAAACGGGCCGTAATAATGCGATGCGTATTTTGCCGAGTAGGCAAGAATAGCGGTGTTAACAAAACCATTCGTTTCCAGCACAGTGCGAATTGCACCGATGCGGCCGTCCATCATATCGGATGGTGCAACCATGTCTGCACCGGCTTGTGCGTGTGACAGTGCCTGTTTTACCAATGCTTCAATCGTTGCATCATTCAACACGTAACCATTTTTATCGATCAAACCATCTTGCCCGTGCGTGGTAAATGGGTCGAGTGCGACATCGGTAATCACGCCGAGTTCCGGTACGGCATTTTTTAATGCTTGCACGGCGCGTTGTGCCAGGCCATCGGCATTCCACGCTTCACGTGCATCCAGTGACTTGGCGGATTTTGGTGTAACCGTAAATAAAGCGACCGCAGGTATACCGAGTTTGTGCAAAAGTTTTGCTTCTTTTACCAACAAATCAATCGACAATCTTTCGATGCCTGGCATGGAAGTGATCGTTTCGCGCTGGTTTTTTCCTTCCAGCACAAACATCGGGTAAATAAGATCTTTCACCGTCAGGATATTTTCACGCATCAGATCGCGTGAAAAAGTATTGGCGCGTAAACGGCGCATGCGTGTGTCAGGAAATGCGCCACGGGTGTGCTGGAATGTCATGTTGTTGTCCCGTTTGAAGTCAGTGGCTCGTGTAGACGTGCAAAAACTTTCTCTGCTGCATGAATAGTCGCAGCAATATCTGCATCGGTGTGAGCGCTGGACATAAATGCTGCTTCGTAACTGGCCGGCGCCAGATAAATACCTTCTTTCAGCATGCCGTGAAAGAAACGGTTGAAGCGCGCCGTGTCGCAGGCCATCACTTGCTGGTAATTGCTAATGGTCTTTTCTTCAGTAAAAAACAAGCCCCACATGCTGCCAACGTGATTGCTGGTCATCGGAATGCCAGCTTTCTGTGCGGCTGCACGCAATCCTGTTACCAGTTTTTCAGTTTTCGCAAATAATGGTTCGTAAAAGCCTGGCTGTGAGATGATATCCAGTGTGGCGAGCCCTGCAGCCATGGCAACCGGATTGCCAGATAATGTTCCTGCTTGATACACAGGACCCAGTGGCGCAATCTTTTCCATAATAGTGTGCTTGCCGCCAAACGCGCCAACGGGCATACCGCCGCCGATTACTTTGCCCAGACAGGTCAAGTCAGCTTCGATACCGTAATAACCTTGCGCGCCCTGCAAGCCGAGACGAAAGCCTGTCATCACTTCATCGATAATAAAAACGCTGCCGTATTGTGTGCATTGCTCACGAATGGTTTCCAGAAAGCCGGGCAGCGGTGGAATGCAATTCATGTTTCCCGCAACAGGCTCAACAATGACACAAGCAATCTGTTCGCCCATTTTTTGAAATACTGCTTTAATTTCTTCCGGGTTGTTATAACTCAACGTCAAGGTGTGATCTGCTAATGCCGCCGGCACGCCGGGTGAACTCGGTACGCCGAGTGTCAATGCGCCGCTACCGGCTTTGACTAACAGTGAATCAGAATGGCCGTGATAGCAGCCTTCAAATTTGATGATTTTGTCGCGGCCTGTGTAGCCACGTGCAAGACGAATCGCGCTCATGGTGGCCTCGGTGCCGGAGCTGACCATGCGCACCATGTCCATGTTGGGCATGATCGAACAGATTTTTTCTGCAAGTGTGATTTCTATTTCAGTCGGTGCGCCAAAACTTAAACCGCTACGCATTTTTTTCTGCACGGCATCCAGTACTTGTGGATGTGCGTGGCCGGCGATCATCGGCCCCCAACTTAATACATAATCGACGTAACGTTTGCTATCAACGTCCCATAGATATGCACCTTCTGCTCGTTCGATAAATACCGGTGAGCCGCCGACAGCTTTGAACGCCCGCACCGGCGAGTTCACGCCACCGGGAATGACGCGGGCAGCTTGTGCAAACAATTGTTCTGAGCGAGTCATTAATGATTTCCTGTAAATAATTTGCAGTAGGCGCGTGTGCGATCAGTGATATCAGTCGCGTTAAATAAATCGCCGACTACCGCCAGCATGTCTACGCCGTAGGCGATAACAGATGGAGCATTATCCAGCGTAATACCGCCTATCGCTACAACAGGGATCGTCAGCTGTGCTTTGGCGGCCTGCAACATGGCCAGGCTGGCTGGTGGCGCAGAGGGCTTGGTGGCGGAGGCAAAGAATCGACCGAAGGCCACATAGTCCGCACCAGCTGCTTGCGCTGTCAGTGCGAGCGACAATGAGCTGTGGCAGGTGATACCGATAATGGCTTTTTCGCCCAATAGCCTGCGAGCCTCTGTGGCCGGCACATCTTCCTGACCCAGGTGTACGCCATCTGCGCCGGTGGCAGCGGCTAGCTGAACATTGTCATTGATCAGCAGCTGCGCGCCATATTGGTGGCACAGCGCCAGCAGGGCTTTCGCCTCTGCCAGCTGGATAGCAGCCTCTGCCTGCTTGTTGCGATATTGCAAGATACGGCAACCGCCTTGTAACACCGCTTCCACAGCGATCAATAGCTCGTGGTTTCGCAAGCGGTCACCGGTAATGGCGTAAAGGCCGTATAGAGGGCTCATGCGTTTGTTTTCATGGTTCGGGCTATAATTCGCGCCTTGTTCAAGTCGGCCATTATCCACCATGAGAAAAACGGTTTCAGCCAGTCCAGACAGTAACATGAAAGATTACTGGCGCCTGCTGCGTTATACGAGGCCGGTGCTGGGTTTTTTTGCTATCAGTGCTGTGGGATTCATTGCCTATGGTTTGTTGCAACCATTGCTACCAGAGTTGCTTAAACACATGGTGAAAGCTATCGAGTTGAAGGACAGCTCGGATCGCTTGAAATTGCCTCTGATGGCTATTGGCATTTTTGCTTTGCAGGGCGTTGCGTCGTTTGTTGGTAATTACTACATGGCGCGCGTGTCCGGTACGATTGTGCGCAATATACAAAAAGAAGTTTTCAACAAACTCACTGTACTGCCTGCCAGTTATTTTGATACCACTCCGACAGGACAGAGCATATCACGCATCACAAATAGTGTTGGTCTGGTGACGGGCGCCATCACCAGCGCGATTGTTATTGTGATACGCGAAGGCACGGTAGTGATTGGCATGTTGGGCTATGTTTTTTATCAGAACTGGCAACTGTCGATGGCGTTTATCTGTATAGCTCCTTTCATTGGATTACTGGTGCGTTATGTCGGGAAACGTTTTCACACAATCAGCCACAAAATGCAGGATGTTGCTGGCGATACGCTGCAAGTGGCGAGTGAGATGATAACTGGCTACCGTGTTATGCGAAGTTTTGGTGGTGAAAATTATGAAAAAGAGCGTTTTGCCAATGCGAGCGCTCGCAGTTTTCAACTATTCCTGAAAATGCAGAAAATTGCCGCTATCAATACGCCTGTTATGCAGGTGCTGGTGGCGTTTGCCGTGGCGGCCATCCTGTTTATGGTTCTCAGTCCCGGCATGCTGGCGCAATACAGTACGGCGGATCTCGTTGCCTATATCACCGCTGTGGCGATGCTGCCCAAGTCCATTCGTCAATTGACACAAACCAATGGTGCGATCCAGAAGGGCATAGCGGGCGCACAAAAAATATTTGAAATTCTTGATATGGAAGCCGAGCAAGATAACGGTACTGTTCAGTGCCAGCGTGCGGCAGGAGTGGTTTCTATCAGGGGACTGGACTTTGCATACCCGGGTACCAGCGAGTTGGTATTGCGGGATATCAATATTGAAATTTCTGCCGGGCAGACTGTCGCTTTGGTTGGGCGCTCCGGCAGTGGCAAGTCGACACTTGTCAGTCTTTTTCCGCGTTTTTATGACTATGAAAAGGGTGAAATCCTGCTGGATGGTATTCCGCTGAAACAATACGCGTTATCGAGTTTGCGTGACCAGATCGCGTTGGTGACGCAGCATGTTGTGTTATTCAAGGATACAGTCGCTAACAACATTGCTTATGGTAGTCTCGCGCATTTTTCCCGTAAGCAAATTCTGGCTGCGGCACAAACTGCCAACGCTATGGAATTTATCGAGCAGCTACCACAAGGCCTGGATTCGGAGATTGGTGAGAACGGGTTGCAGTTGTCAGGCGGTCAGCGTCAGCGTTTGGCTATTGCGCGTGCGCTCTTGAAAGATGCACCCTTGTTGATACTCGATGAAGCAACTTCCGCGCTGGATAACGAATCAGAAGCAAAAATCCAGCAAGCGCTGGAAAGGGTGATGGATAATCGCACCACACTGGTGATTGCGCATCGCCTGTCCACAATAGAAAATGCGGACCTGATTCTGGTAATGGATAACGGGAGGATTGTTGAGCGTGGCACACACACTGAGCTGTTAGCTAAAGATGGTTATTACGCTCGTTTACATCGTTCGGGCTTTGATGAAATCGGCTGACTTTATTTTTTAGTTATTCAGCCGCCAGATTGGTATTTTCAGTTCCGCCATCTACTTGCAAATCTTTGCCGGTCACCCAGCGAGCTGCAGGGGACGCCAGATACAGTGCGGCCATGGCGATATCGCGTGGTTGGCCGAGTTGTTGCAGTGGCGTCAGCTTACGCATTTTTTCACGATTATCTTCGTCGATAAAAGTTTCCAATGCTTCAGTCATGATCGAGCCGGGGCTGATGACGTTCACTCGCACATCCGGCGCCAGTTCTGCCGCCATCATTTTTGTCAGGTGAATCAGCGCAGCTTTTACCGTGCCGTAAGAGGTGAATAGCGGTTGCACCAGACGGCCAGCGGCGGAAGCGATATTGATAATATTGCCCTTGCTGGCGCGTAAATGTGGCAAAGCATATTGCGATAATAAAAATGCGCTGGTGACATTGAATTCCAGTGCGCGTCGAAAAGAATTGGCCGATATTTTTTCCATCGGCTTGGGCATGGTGCCGCCGGCGTTGTTCACCAGAATATCTATGCGCCCAAAATGCGCGATGGTTTTATCCACCAGTTGTTGTAATTGTTCGTCGATCAACACGTCACAGTTCACGCCGATAGCATCCACACCAAAATTTTTCGCCTGTGTGACTGCAGCATCCAGATCGCTCTGGGTGCGCGCAGCAAACACGACATTGGCGCCAGCTTCAGCAAAGGCGAGTCCTATCGCCTTGCCGATACCTTTGCCGCCACCAGTGACGATGGCGACTTTGCCTGTTAGTGAAAAATAATCGGCGATCACGGTTGGTTTCCTGTCTAGAGCGCCATTTCTGCAAACTGGCGAATACGTGCAATGTCAGCATTGGCATCGTCAGTGCGGCTGATCATGATGGTGGTGACTTGCGATTTTTTCCAGTCGGCCATGCGTTCCTTAATTCTGTCGATAGGGCCAGAAAGAGAAATTTCATCAGCCAACGCATCCGGCACCGCGTCGAATGCGCCCATGTGATCGCCAGCCAGGTATTTGTCTTGCACTTCCTGTACATCGAAGCCCATGCGCTCCATCAGATTCTTGTGGAAGTTCTCGTCTTTTGCGCCCATGCCGCCAACATATAAAGCCAGCATCATTTTGGTGGGAAACAATGCGTCTTTCAGATTGTCGTTGACGTTCACTTGTACCATCGCCGCAATTTCAAAATTGTCCGGTTTGTTTTTCAGTGATTCATCAAAAATATTCATGCGATAAGGAGACACAAAAATCGGAAACCAGCCATCTGCAATTTGTGTGGAGAGCTCGATATTTTTTGGGCCTTCTGCGCCCATGAACACAGGAATATGTGGACGAAGAGGATGCGTGATGGATTTCAGTGGCTTGCCCAGCCCCAGCGAGTTAGAGCCGTTAAAAGGCAGCTGATACTGGTTGCCCTGAAATTCCAGTGGCTGTTCGCGTCTGGTGACCTGACGGAAAATCTCCATCCACTCTTTCGTGCGTTCCAATGGTTTTTTGAAGCCTTGGCCGTACCAGCCTTCAACAACTTGTGGCCCGGATACGCCGATGCCGAGCTGGAAGCGTCCGCCGGACAAATGGTCCATAGTCAGTGCAGTCATTGCAGCGCAGGTTGGTGTGCGTGCGGAAATCTGCATCACAGATGTGCCGAGTTTAATTTTGCTGGTGTGCGAGCCAAGCCAGGCCAGTGGTGACACGCAGTCCGAGCCATAGGCCTCTGCTGTCCAGATCGAGTCATAACCCAGATTTTCAGCTTCTTGTGCGATAGCGATGCCGGGATAGGGATTGCGGTTCCAGTAGCCGAGATGCAGACCGAGTTTCATGGGGGTCACCTTTATTATGAGAAATTGGATTGGCGCAAATTGGAGCATGCCAACACAGGGATGGCAAATAGGGGTTAATACTGCTCGTTGCCGGGTGCACGGGCCAGGTTATCGAAGCGCGTAAATCTTCCCTGGAATGCAAGACGACAGGTGCCGATAGGCCCGTTGCGCTGTTTGCCGAGAATGATTTCTGCGGTGCCTTTGTCTTCGCTGTCTTCGTTATACACTTCGTCGCGATAGATAAACAGGATCACATCGGCATCTTGTTCGATAGCGCCGGATTCACGCAAATCAGAATTGATAGGGCGTTTGTTCGGGCGATTTTCCAGTGAGCGATTTAATTGTGATAGTGCTATCACCGGGCAGTTGAATTCGCGTGCAATGCTTTTGAGTGTGCGCGATATTTCAGAAATTTCTGATGTGCGTCCTTCGCCGTTGCCCGGCACGCGCATCAGCTGCAGGTAGTCCACCATGATCATGGCAATGTCGCCGTGTTCACGGTGTAAACGGCGCACGCGTGCGCGCATTTCTGCTGTTGATAAACTCGGTGTGTCATCAATAAAAAGTGGACGACCTTTTAATTTTTTGACAGCAATAGTCAGTTTGTCCCATTCATCCTGCTCCAGTTTGCCGTTGCGGATACGGGTCTGGTCAATGCGTCCGACGGAAGACAAAACCCGCAGGATGAGCGATTCATGGCCTGTTCGGCAAGCGATCGGCGATCGGCCTCTTGCCTGTTGCACACCGCGATGTTGGACACCGCCTCGAGTAGCCGGCAGGTGACCGACACGCTCGACTCGCCATAGCGGCCGATTTCGGCGAACGCGCTCTCGACAAGAGTGGCAAAGCTCACCGGGGAGGTGACCACGCGCAGCGTGCCAGCCGCATCATAGCGCGCGGCAGGTGGGAACCGGCGCGACGCGAGATTGCAGAGCGCCTGCTCAAGCCGATCGATGCAGCTCCGCGCAGTCGCCGGGTCGTTGATTCCCGGGGACAATGCGCGAACCGCCAGTTCAACGAGCTGGTTGATGAAGAACTCGATGTCCTGCGTACCGCTCCGCTCGGCACCAATGATCGCGAGCTTACGGAAGGGCGATTCTGCCCAGCCCCCGCGGAAGGTGACGGCGCACACCGTCATCAGGACGCTATCGTCGCGGACGAACATTCCCGGTCTGACGTGGATGCGGAGCAATACGTCTTTCTCGCACGCGATCGCCATCGAACGCTCGCCATCGATTGCCTGAACGTAGCCAGCCGTCGTAGCGCGCACCGGTCGTGACTCGAGCCCGGCGCCGGCAGCGAGCGGCGTCGCGTCGGCGTCCTCCGTCCCGGGTGGGCCGTGTCCGAGCGAGTCGGGGAACAGATGGTTCGCCGCTACGGCCAGGTCACCCGCGACCTTGGCGACGATCCCGGACGCCTGGATCGAGGTCGCCACATGATGAATGAAGAAGATGAGAACGCCGAGGCTCAGCATTGCCAGGATGACGCCGAGCGTGACGGCGAGATGCGGCACGAATTCGGTGGCATCGGTCCCGCGGATCGTGCGCAGAACGAGCAGACAGTACAGATAAGTGGAGACGAATGTGCCCAGGACGATCTGGTTGCCCAGATCGCGCAGGAAATTGCGCAGCAAGCGCGGACC
>DATIDQ010000159.1:0-16144 GCA_035456205.1 Pseudomonadales bacterium | reverse complement strand
TTCTCCATAAGCTTTGGCAATTTCTTCGTAGTTATGGAACGTGGAAAAAGCGAGACTGGGCTCGGTTTCACGGTTATAGACAGAATAATTTTGTCGTTTCGATTTTTTGGGATGCGGATTTGACCATTGCCATGTCACGATCTTGCGCCCGTCTTTTGTTTCGTTGCTACTTTCCTTGAGATCGGTGGCCTTGTATTGCGTCCACAGTGTTTCCGGACTGTCTATCTGGATGTGGACATTGTCATAGGCTTGATTGCGTGAAAAAGTCTCAACAGTTGAAAACTGGTTGTAGAACATCGGCTCCTTGGCTGTCAGTTTGTAGGCTAGTACCAGCGTATCGCCGACGGACACATCGGGAAAAACAATCGACAGATACGTGCGATCAGAAAAGATCGGCGAATCTTTGCCGCGGCCGGAGTTGGCTTCAATCTGGAAATTATCTTTAGGGACATCGATTCGCTTACCGTCAGGCTTGCGGGTATATGCCTCAATAATATCGGATGTCTCGATGCTGGTGCTGTAGGAAATGCGTTGCGTCTTGGAATCTTCCAAAGCAGACTCTTTTAGCACAGTCATTTCCCAGGCACGGTTCTCGATAAAGGAGCCGTCGGCATTGATAGTGTAACGAATATCGATTTTTCCCATGCGGTAATCGAGATCGGGTGCATCCTTGTCCAGCAATGCCTGCGCAAGCAGTGGAAAGGGCAGGTATGTTATTGCGATACTGAAAGCAATCCAGCGCACAACAGTGTTCACCTTTATCATTTTTTTCTTCTCCCTGCTGGTATTTTTTTGTTTGTGGGATTGCGGTTTTTCAGGCTATCTGTCTTACCAGTGATATACGTTTGTCACGCTGTTTGCGTTCCACGGTGTTATTCACCAGTGGCGATAATTCAGCAGCGTTATAGGATTGTGCAATATGCGATTTTTCTACTTCGCCATACAGTGTAGTACGGTGTTTTGGATGTCGTGCCGCAGAACGAATCATGGCATCAAGATTTTCCGGTGAGTTTTCCTGGCCGTGAGTAGCGCCAGCTGCGCGTGTAATGCTCTCGTTCATCAATGTGCCACCGAGATCATTCACACCCGCAGACAAACATGCTTGTACGCCGCGATTACCCAGTTTCACCCATGACGCCTGAATGTTTTTGATATGCGGGCTGAGCACCAGTCGAGCAACCGCGTGCATCAATACCGCTTCGCGGAAGGTTGGCCCTTTGCGCGCGCGACCTTTCAGATACATCGGCGCTTCTTCTGCTACGAACGGCAGCGGTACAAATTCGGTAAAACCACCAGTGCGTTTTTGTATGTCGAGTAAACGCAAAAAATGCCGCGCCCAGTGTTGGTAGTGTTCAACATGGCCAAACATGATAGTGGCTGTCGAGCGCAGGCCAATGCTGTGTGCGGTTTCCATCACTTCCAGCCATTCAGCGGTGCGAATTTTATCTGCGCAGATAATGTCGCGGATTTCATCATCAAGAATTTCTGCTGCCGTGCCCGGCAGGGTGCCCAGGCCATGATCTTGCAGTAGTTGCAGATATTCTTTTAATGGTTTTTTGATAGTGGCTGCACCTTGCCAGATTTCCAATGGCGAAAACGCGTGGATATGCATATCCGGTTGTTCAGCCTTAACAGCATCCAGAATTTCTATGTAGGTGTTGCCGTCATAATCCGGGTGGATGCCTCCTTGCATACACACTTCAGTGGCGCCGCGCTGCCAGCCTTCGGATGTGCGGCGCTGGATTTCTTCCAGTGAAATATCGTAAGGGCGCCCGCGCAGGTTTTCGCTCAGTTTACCTTTTGAAAAGGCACAGAACTGGCATTTGAAATAGCAGACATTGGTGTAATTGATATTGCGATTCACCACGTAGGTTACCGTGTCGCCATTCAGTGAATTGCGCAAGTTGTCCGCGGCGTGACAGATCAGACCAACGTCATCACCGCGCGCACGAAACAACCGTACTATTTCGCTTTCTGTCGGTGATTCACCTCTGGCGATGGCGGCAAGAATATTCTTTATGTCAGCTGATTGTGTCCGGTTTTGTTCCGGCTCATGAATCTGGGCGAGCATATCCATTGGCGGTTCATCGCCACTGCCAGTCTGCCAGTTGTCTACACGCGGAAAGCCATCACCATCTGTCATTTGCAGCAGTGGCGTGTGGAAGTTTTTATCAGACCAGGTTTTGTAGTCGCGCACATACGCTGGATAAATCGTCAGGCGCTCATGCAGGAATTTTCCGGCATTGGCTGTGGCGTCTGCAAGATTTTGCAGATGCGGCCACGGTGCTTCCGGGTTCACATAGTCCGGTGTGAGCGGCGATACGCCACCCCAGTCATTGATGCCGGCGTCCACCAGTTTTTCCAGCACACCGGGCGACAGATTCGGTGGCGCTTGTATTGCCATCCCGCTGCCAAAAATGATGCGTGCAATGGCCAGTGTCCACAGCAATTCTTCCAGATCCGGTTCCGGCGCTTGTGTCATTTTTGTATCAGGTTTAGCGCGAAAATTCTGGATGATAATTTCCTGGATGTGGCCATATTTCTCATGCAATGCACGAATAGCCAACAGCGATTCAATGCGTTCCAGCCGTGTTTCGCCAATGCCGATCAGAATGCCGGTGGTGAACGGAATATTTTGCCTGCCAGCTTCTTCCAGCGTTGCTAAACGCACGGCAGGATCTTTATCCGGTGATCCGTAATGCGGCATGCCTTTTTCGCACAAGCGAGTGGAAAGACTTTCCAGCATGATGCCCATGGAGGGCGACACGGTGCGCAGTTTGGCCATTTCTTCTGCGTTCAACGTGCCCGGGTTCAAATGTGGCAATAGCCCGGTTTCTTTGTAAACCGCTTCCGCCACAGTGTATAGATAATCGATGGTGGTCGCATAGCCCATATCATCCAGCGCCTTGCGTGCTGCGCTGTAACGCAACTCCGGTTTTTCACCGAGCGTGAATAAGGCTTCCTTGCAACCCATGGCTGCGCCTTCACGCGCTACTGCCAATACTTGCTCGATGGTCATGTATGCACTGTCAATTTTTTTCGGGGTTTGCGCAAACGTGCAGTAGTGGCACACATCACGGCACAGATGCGTGAGCGGGATAAAAACTTTTTTGGAAAAGGTGATGACGTTGTAAAAGCCGTTGTCGCGCAGTGTGCGTGCCCGCGCCATTAATCCTGCGGTGTCATTGCAATCGGCGAGTGCGAGACAGTCGCTATCGGTGAGGTAATCAGTATTCGATGTGTGCATTGCAGTTCCGGTGAGCGGCCAATCAAACAGATCGTCATATTGTTCCAGCCAGCGCGCGAGTTGCGGGCGATTGCCGGCAGTGCGCAGTGACAGTAGTGGTGCAAAATCCTGCCATAAATCAATATCACAACCAATGCGCTCGTTGTGTACTGTTTGCACGGCAAAATGATTGTTGTTGCAAAAAGCTAGATGTTTTTTATAGCTCTGCTGGCCGTAGAAAAACCGCATGGAAGAGGGCAGCGATAACAGCATGGCGTTCGTGCCGTTATCCTGATTGTCTGGTACCAACGTCACCGCTGCATGACGGGAACGATGGGTGCTGATCAGTGTATCGATATCGGCTGCATTCACTAGCGGTAAATCCGCATGCAGGATCAGCACCTCCGCAATATTGCGTTTCGCCAATGCGGTGATGGCTGCGCTGGCGCCGCTGTTCAGGCAGCAGTCATCATCCAGAGCCAATACGTCAGCATTGTGCTTTGTGGCAACGTTGGCAGCTTTTGCACAGCGGGTGACAACAGCAACGCCAGTGACGTTCTGGCAGGTATGCAGCATGTCGAGCAGATCGGCGAGCAGCGCGCCCATCAAGGCCGGACGGGCGTGGTCAGGCAGGGCATGCGCCAGCCGGCTTTTGCAGCTATCGAGATTCTTGACGGGAATCACTACCCACATGGGAACGCCTGGATGGGTTGGTTAGTGGAGCTATGGTGCTGGCTTTCCCCAGTGCTGTCGAGACTTGATTGCCGTCAAAAGCAGCGTTTTCGGAAATTACGATACGACTCGTATAGTTATTTACTTTGGCGACGATTACAGTGTGGATTACTGATTGAGTTGTGTAGCCTGCTGCACTCTAATGACAAATAAATATCAGGACTGGAAGTAGCGGATGGCTATCAAGAAACTATTGGGTGTAACAGCGTTAGCAGCTCTGTTGGCGGGTGCTGGCATTTTTGCCTTTCAACAATGGCAGCAAGAACAGTCGGGTGCGAAAGGTCTTTATCACAGCAATGGCCGCCTTGAAGCGCGCCAGAGCCACGTGGCCAGTCGTGTTGCGGGCCTGCTTGCCAGCGTGGCGGTCAGCGAAGGTGATCATGTTGCACAGGGGCAACCGTTAGCGACACTCGACAGTCGTCCGCTACAGGCCGAACTCGCAAGAACAGTCGCGGCTATCCAGCAAACACGTGACCAACAAGTACTCGCGCAAGCCCAACTGGCACAGCGCGAGAGTGAATGTGTTTATGCGCGCAGCCAGTATGCACGCATCAAATCCCTGATCAGCAAACACAATGCATCAGTGGATCAACTGGACAGCACCCGTATGCAGGCAGAAAGCTGCGAGTCAGCTATCAATGCCGCAAAAGCCGCGGTGGCAGCATCAGCATCGGGGCTGAAAGTGGCAGAAGCTACGCGTGATCGCATACAGGTAGATCTGGACGATGCCACCATCGCCGCGCCATTTTCCGGTTTTATTCTTTATCGTCTTGCTGAGCCGGGTGAAATGATTTCTCCGGGCGGTCGCCTGTTCACATTGGTGAGTGATAACGATGTTTACCTGACGGTTTTTCTACCTGCTGATATAGCTGGCAAACTGGCAACGGGTGATGATGCGGAGTTATTGATGGATGCCAGAGCGGATATCACAGTGCCTGCCCGGATTTCTTTTATTGCGCCGGAAGCACAGTTCACACCGAAAACAGTAGAAACAGCGAGCGAACGCAGCAAGTTGATGTTTCGTGCAAAGTTGAATGTTGATCCTGCTTTTCTGCAGCAAAATAGCTGGCTGAAAAGTGGTATGCCTGGTGTGGCAGCCTTGCATACAGATCCCGGTGCATCACGGCAAGCCAACACGCGCTAAGCGTTTATTGTGATGGACAAATCATTGCCGCCAGCGATTGCCGTTATTGACGGCGTTGAGCATTGTTACGGTAAAGTGATTGCGCTGGATAATATCCGGCTGAATATTCCCCGTGGTTTGTTGGCCGGTATTATCGGCCCGGATGGTGTGGGTAAATCCACGCTGCTCGGTTTGATTGCCGGCGCAAAAACTATCCAGAACGGTCGTGTTGAAGTTTTTGGTAAAAGTCTGGCTGATCGTCAGGTGCGGGAAGAATTGTGTCGGCGTGTTGCTTACATGCCACAAGGTCTTGGCAAGAATCTGTATCCAACATTGTCGGTGATGGAAAACATCCGTTTCTTTGCGCGCCTGTTTGGTGAAACCGGGCCGCAATGTGACCAGCATATCCGTTACTTGTTGCAAGCCACAGGTCTTGCACCTTTTGTCGATCGCCCGGCATCAAAATTGTCAGGGGGAATGAAACAGAAACTCGGTTTGTGTTGTGCGTTGATCCACGAACCTGATCTGTTGATTCTGGACGAACCCACGACGGGTGTTGATCCATTATCGCGCCGCCAATTCTGGGAATTGCTCGATGATCTGCGCGCTCGCCGCAAGGATATGTCCATCATTGTGGCAACAGCTTACATGGAAGAAGCATCGAGTTTTGATTGGCTGGCCATGATGGATGAAGGCAAAGTGCTGGCAGAGGGAAGACCTGCCGAGTTGTTGCAGAAAACCAGCACCAATAATCTGGATGCAGCGTTTATCCATTTGTTACCTGCACACAAACGT
Organism: Pseudomonadales bacterium; assembly: GCA_035456205.1. Classification (GTDB taxonomy): domain Bacteria; phylum Pseudomonadota; class Gammaproteobacteria; order Pseudomonadales; family UBA7239; genus UBA7239. Next base: position 10,268 of record DATIDQ010000159.1, on the reverse strand, counting down.
GAAAATCATCAGGAGCCGGTATTGCCGCCACTGGATGATGAGTTGCACGGTGTTGCCATCAGCGCGCGCCATTTGAGCAGGCGGTTTGGCGATTTTATCGCAGTGAATAATGTGAGCTTTGAAATTCGCCAGGGAGAAATTTTCGGCTTTCTCGGCTCGAATGGTTGTGGCAAAACCACCACCATGAAAATGTTGACCGGATTATTGCCTGCAACAGAGGGCGAGGCGTTACTGTTCGGCAAAACAGTGGATGTGCATGACATCAACACCCGCCGTCAGATCGGTTATATGTCACAAAGTTTTTCGCTGTATGAAGAATTGACTGTGCACCAGAATCTGGATTTGCATGGTCGTATTTTTGGTTTGAGCAAGGAAGAGATTGCCAGCCGTAGTGCAGAGTTGCTCGCCACTATGGAACTCACTCCCTATATCGAGCAACCCACCAGTGCATTGCCTCTCGGTGTGCGCCAGCGTTTGTCACTGGCGGTGGCGATTATCCATCGCCCATCCATTCTGATACTCGATGAACCGACATCCGGTGTTGATCCGATTGCTCGCGACCAGTTCTGGATGTTGCTGATTGATTTGTGCCGCAATCAGAAAGTGACGATTTTTATCACCACGCATTACATGAATGAAGCGGAGCGCTGTGATCGCGTGTCATTGATGAACAACGGCTGTGTGCTGGCTTCGGGTAGCCCGGATGAGATCCGTGAACAGTTTTCGGTGGATACACTGGAAGCGGCATTTATTCATGTGCTGGAGCAGTCACAGCCTGTTGAATCCGTCAAAGAAGAACCCGTGAATCCCGCTGTGTTTGCAGTGGAGCATCAGTTGGCAGCCAGAAAAAAACATACCAGTGATTTTTTCAGCCCGGGCCGACTCTGGGCTTATGCCAGCCGGGAGATGCTGGAATTGTTGCGTGAGCCCGTGCATTTGAGTTTTTCTTTGCTGGCGCCGATCTTTCTGCTGGTTGTTCTTGGGCTGGGCATTAATTTTGATGTGGATGAATTGTCTTACGCTGTGCTGGATCACGACCAGTCGCCAGAAAGTCGCGCCTATCTGCAACAGTTTTCTTCCAGCCAGTATTTTACCGAGCGCCCGGTTTTGCGGGATTATGATGATCTGGATTATCAGTTGGCATCTGGCAATTTACAGTTTGTTATCGAGATTCCGCCGGATTTCGGCAAGCAGCTGGATTTGCAGCAACAACCCGAAGTGGGTGTGTGGATAGACGGTAGCTATCCGTTTCGTGCCGAGCGTGCCCGCAGTTATGTTGCAGGTGTACACCAACAATATCTGCAAATGCAGACAGCTGAAGAAATAGGCATGCTGCCGCCCGAGTTGTTCAAACTGGAGCCTCGTTTTCGCTACAACCAGGATATGGTCAGTATGGTTGCTATGGTGCCATTGGTTGTCGGTTTGTTGATGACCATGATTCCGACCATGTTGATGGCGGTTGCTGTTGTGCGTGAAAAAGAGTTGGGCTCTATTATCAATTTTTACGCAACGCCGACACAACGTCTGGAATTTTTATGGGGCAAGCAGTTACCTTATGTGGCTATTGCCATGGTGAACTTTATCTGCCTCATTCTGTTTACACGCTACGTATTCGGTATTCCATTGAAGGGCAGTTTGCCAACGTTATTATTAGGTGGCTTCTGTTACAGCTTCGTATCGACCTCGTTGGGTTTATTGATTTCCACGTTTACCAGCACACAGATTGCAGCGCTGTTTGCGGCGTTGATTGGTACGATGATTCCATCGGTGAATTTTGCCGGCTTGTTAAAGCCTGTTGCTTCACTGGATGGTGGTGCTTACTGGATAGGGACGTTTTATCCCACCACCTACATCATGAATATCACTGTGGGCACGTTTACCAAGGGGCTGGATTTTGCAGACCTCGGTTACAACTTTGTTATTCTCGGTATGTTCTTCGTGGTATTTACCAGCTTGAGTGCTGCTCTGCTCAAGAAGCAGGACAAATAGGGCGCAGACTATGTGGAACAGCCTGAGAAATATCTACTATCTGGGTGTCAAGGAATTGTGGAGCTTACGCAGTGATGTGGTGATGTGCGTGCTCATCGTACTGTCGTTTACCGTGTTCGTGATTATCCCGTCAAAAAATGCCGTGCTGGATACACGCAATGCCTCGGTGGCGATTGTGGATGAAGACGGTACGCCGTTATCGCGCGCAATATTTTTTGCATTGCAGAAACCGTATTTCAAAGAGCCTGTTGTGATTGATGCGGGTCAGGTAGACCAGGTCATGCGGGAAGGAAAATTTACCTTTGTTGTCTGGATTCCTCACCGATTCCAGGCGGACATGGTGGCGGGCAAGCAGCCGGCCATTCAGTTGCTGATTGATGCCACGGCTATGAGCCAGGCAGGTAATGGCACGTCTTATCTGGTGGATATCATCAGCAGTACAGTGATTGCTGAATCCAAGGAATCTGCGCCGGTGATGCCGGTCAACTTGAATATGCGCATAGCCTACAACCCGAATATGGAAGGCAGCTGGTTTATGGCTATCACCAATATCATCAATATGATTGCGATGCTGGCGGTTGTGTTAACAGGTGCGGCGCTGATTCGCGAACGTGAACGCGGCACAGTCGAGCATTTGCTGGTGATGCCGTTGCGTCCGATTGATATTGCCTTGAGCAAGTTGTGGGCGAATGGCCTGGTGATAATTGCCGCGATGTTTGCGTCGCTGTTGATTGTTGTGCAGGGTATTCTGGAAGTGCCATTGCAAGGTTCATTATTGCTGTTGTTATTGGGTACGGCGCTGTATCTGTTCGCGCTGTGTGCCATCGGTATTTTTCTCGGCACAGTGGCGCGCACCATGCCGCAACTGGGGCTGTTGTTTTTGCCGGTAGTTATTCTGATTGTGGTGTTGTCTGGCGGGTTGACGCCGCTGGAAGCCATGCCGAAAGGTATCCAGTATTTCATGAAGATCATGCCGTCATCACACTTCACAAAATTTACCATGGCGGTGTTGTTTCGCGGCGCAGATTTCAGTCTGGTATGGAAACAGATTGTGGCGATGATTTTGATCGGTGTCGTATTCCTGAGTTTTTCACTGATGCGGTTCCGTTCGTCGATTTCTGCCAGCAAGTAAAAGAATATTCAAATGTGACTAATCTGCAAAAATTTTCCTGAAAAATTCTTGCATGCCTTGCCATGAGGCCTTGTCTGCCTCCGCATTGTAGGCAATGTTCATTTTCAGCTTGTTGCCGAGGTCTGTTGCATCCGGGTTGCTGAAACCGTGTTTTGCATTGGGCAGATTAATGAATTGATAATCCACTTTGGCAGCATCCATTTCCTGTTTGAATGCCGTGATCTGTTCTGCAGTGGTGAAGCTGTCATCAGTACCGTTGTAGACAAGTATTTTTGCTTTGGTCTTGCCAGCCACCGCTGGTGTGCTGGTGGCAAGTGAGCCGTGAAAGCTGACTACACCGTCGAGATCAATACCTGCACGCGCCATATTGAGTACTACACCGCCACCGAAGCAGTAGCCAATTGCAGCGATTCTGTTTTTATCCGTTTGTGGTTGTGCTTTCAATGTATCCAGTGCAGCGATAAAACGTTTTAGCGTGATAGCAGGATCAGCAGTCGCCATTTTCATCATATGACCAGCATGTTCTGGATCGCCGGTATTTTCGCCTTTGCCGTACATATCGACTGCCAGTGCAACATAGCCAAGCTCGGCAAGCATGTCGGCACGATGACGTGCATAGGCGTTATGTCCCCACCATTCATGCACCACCAGTACGCCGGGGCGAGGCTGCTTGTTTGTGTCATCCCATGCGAGATAACCGTGAAATTCTGTGCCGCCATCGGAATACTGGATTTCTTTGTGTTGGGGTGCAGCAAACGCCAGTGAAGTGCAGAGGGTCAATAACAGAGCGGTAAAAAGGCGCATGGGAAATTCTCCGTTAAAAAATTTTGTTAACTATACACACAAATCATCAAACGATCCTTTGTTGCGGTTTCATTTTTCTATTAGTGGACAAGTATAAAAACGTGATATCGATCGCATTTTTACAAGTCTATGCAGAAATAAAGTGGTGTTCATAATTTCTTGTCACTACACTCGGTCGTATGGGCGTTAAGTTGACACGCTTGATCTTTCATCCGGGAGTATCTATGAAATTATTTTTTAAAACATTGCTCGTCGCTGCCATGTGTACGGTATGTTCTGGTGCTTTTGCCGAGGCTTATACCCTGATATCCAGACCGGGCACTGCCTCGACCAAGGTTGCGCTACAAGGTGGTGGCTCCAAGGTGATAAATGACAAAAGCCTTAGCAAGCTTCTTCACTTGAGTCCGGATCAATCCAGTGCGATACACATAACGATTAATCTCAATCCGGATCACACCATGAGCGGTTCTGTTGATACAGACGCTTTGTTTTATCTCCCTTCACAAATTCTTTTTAATATATCCGGTATCTGGTATCGGCCTACCAACAGCAAGGTTATTTATATTGCTCCGGATGGCAATCCGATAATGGGGGAAGACGCTGACGGTGCCTATGGCCAGTTGTTTAACCCGACCTTGGCTCCTTTCTTGCCAGTGCAAAACCTGATACCCATGATGTTCGGCAAAAAGGTGTCGGGTTTTGATCCGATTTATTCCAGCATCAGATTGACGACTGGCATCATCAAGCTGACGTTGGACCAGAATGGTGAAATTACATCGGCTACATCTGCTATACGGTTATCAGGGCGCGCACTGACAAGCTATTGCAAATTGGATTCATTCAAGCAATGTACCATTCCCAAGGGCACAAAAGACGCGAATTTCAATTTTGGCATGAAAGCAAAATATACAGTGACTACGCTGTGATTTCCGGACACAAAAAAGCCCGCATTGGAGTGGTTAGCTGTTCTCATTCTGTTTTACAATCTTCTGCTATATTCATCTTATACAGACTCGCGAGGTAATGGCGATGAACACGAAACTATTGATGACTCTGACTATCGCGGTAGCTGTTAATGCGGCGTTGGTCAGCACTGCAATGGCAAGCAAACCGACCCTGTGCGGCGCACCGGACGTGATTCTGGATCGTGATCATCCTGACTTTGACCCGATCAATGGTGCCTGCAACGCGGGAGGTGACAATTGCACGCCAGTCACGATCACGCCGGGTACAGGGTTGGTAATCCTTGGCAGTCAGGGACGGAATGTGATTGTCGGTACTGAAGACGCCGATACTATCTGCGGCGGAAATGGTGATGACTTGATTGACGGCGCCGGTGGCGATGATGTCATTGATGGTGGTAATGGCAACGACGAAATCAGCGGTGGCGATGGTAACGATGACATCATTGGTGGCAATGGCAAGGACACTCTGGCCGGTGATGATGGTGATGACACGCTGAACGGCGGCAATGGTAAGGATGTGGTATCTGGTGGTCTGGGCAATGACACGGTAATCGGCGGTAATGGCAAGGACGAATTGCACGGTTATGACGCCGCCCATGACGCCGACACGACTGTTAGTGGCACAGATGATGATGTGCTGGACGGTGGTAATGGCAAGGACATCCTGAATGGTGGTCCGGGTGATGATTCTCTCAATGGTGGCTCAGGCTCTGATGATATAGATGGTGCGGCAGGTGATGACAACCTTGTGGGAGGTAAAGGCAAGGACAGCTGCAGCGGCACGGATGATGACGTCAGTGATGTCGATAACGAGGATTGTGAAAAGTAAGCCGGAGTATTTGGCCTCATAAAAAAAGCCCGCATTGCGCGGGCTTTTTTTATTTCGTGATTCCATTACAGGTTTAGGTGTGTGGCCAGATTTTTGTTTATCATCGCCAGTGTTACTTCCACGTTTCAAGGAGCAAAACATGAACAAGGTCAAAATGATGACTCTGGCATTCACGGTCAGTTTGTTGGCATCTGGCGCCGAGGCAGTCGGGGTGTATCACACTGTTAATGGTTACATCGGCAAGGCGGTTTTCCAGGCCACAGGTGCTTGTAAGTCCAGAGTGGTTTACGAAAATGCCCAATTCGGAACTGTTTATAATTCATCAGACGTCAATATTGGCACCGGACTGTTGTCGGCAGATGGCCAGCTGCTGTCTCTGCAGGCCAAGGCGCTCAAGGTGTCCTATTTTCAGGCTAGCTCCGGGATGAAATATTCAGATACTTATGTCATAGATTTTTTGTCGTCCTCTACCAGATCCCTGTTCGAGAGCAATGGTGGTTGTACTATTGAGGAGGCTTTTTCGAATACCGTATCAAAACTGGTGTATGCAGCAGATTCCAATAAAAACAAAAACAAGGTCACTATGAAATACAGCTTTATCGGGTTTGTGCCGATGGAGGTAGTGGTTAAAGGTGGTGATAATTACGGCAATTCAAAGGCATTCACTGGTAGCATCAGTTTCAGTGGAAGCAAACTCTAAGCGCTCCAATCACATATAGGCTCATCATAAAAAAAGCCCGCATTGTGCGGGCTTTTTTGTTTCGCTTGTTTCGCTTTTAGCAGAAAACTTACGCTTCCGGCATCAACGAGTTCACGTGTTCCAGCGCTTCCACGTATTCGGTCAACAGGCGCATAACGACCTGGCCGCTCTTCTCGACGTGGTTGATCTGACCGACAACCTGACCGACCGGGTTGAAGGCCACTTTCTGGCACTCGCCCACACCGGCGTACTTGTGAGTGCGGCGGATAGCGTCGCCAGATACCAGACCTTGCAGCGGCATGCCCAGTGGTTTCGGGTTGCCTTCTGCTTCCCACGCCATGGTCCATTCGTTTTTCAGCATACGGCAAGGTTTGCCGGTCCAGCTGCGTGAACGCACGGTGTCTTCGGAAGTGGCTTTGAGCAGGGTTTCTTTCTGTGCAGGTTCTGCATCAGCTTCTTCTACGGTCAGCCACAGTGAGCCGGACCATACGCCCTGTGCACCCATTGCCATGGCAGCCAGCATCTGGCGACCGTTGCCGATACCACCGGCAGCGAGCACAGGCGTGTCGCCAACAGCGTCTACCAGTTGTGGCCACAGCACCATAGAGCCGATTTCGCCGGTGTGACCACCGCCTTCAGTACCCTGGGCAATGATGAAGTCCAGACCTGCTTTCTTGTGCTGCACAGCCTGTTTCACTTTACCGCACAGCGCGCCGACCAGACGGCCGCTGTCTTGAATGCGTTTGATGATGTCAGCTGGTGGGGTACCGAGAGCGTTGGCGATCAGGCGGCACTTCGGGCGCTCCAGCGACACATCGACCAGTTGGGTAGCGATAGCTTCGTTCCAGCCCAGCAGGCCCATCTTGTCATCTTTGTCTGGCCACTCAGGCACACCGTGGTCAGCCAGCAGTTTGGCGGCGAAATCGTGGTGCTCTTGCGGCACCATGGCTTCCAGCATGGCTTCCAGCTTGGCCGGATCCATCTCGCCCATGCCTTCGTATTTTTGCGGGATAACGATGTCCACGCCGTAGATATGGTCGCCGATGTGCTGGTCGATCCAGTCCAGTTCCTGTTTCAGTTGCTCGGGTGAGAAGCCAACTGCGCCGAGTACACCGAGGCCGCCGGCTTTGGATACAGCAACTACAACGTCACGGCAGTGAGTGAAGGCAAAGATGGGTACTTCAATACCCAGTTTTTTTGCGATGGGAGTTTGCATGGTGATGCTCCTAGGTTGAAAAGAAAAAGGTCTAGAGGTTGATAAAGAAAAGGTTATAAATTTGTGGGCTGCATTATGAGCCAGACGGGCATATCAGGCATAGTGGGATTTACGAAGGTAGGCAGTATTTATAAAGACAGGTTTAGGGCGACAGCCGTGAAATCGTCCATTGACCGCCATGCTTCACATAGACAAAGCGGTCATGCAGGCGACTCGGGCGTCCTTGCCAGAATTCGAAGCGGGATGGTGTGACGCGCCAGCCGCCCCAATCGGGTGGACAGGGGATTTCTTCTTCGCCGAAGCGCACAGTCTGCGTTGCAAAGGCATGGTCCAGTGTTTCCCTGTCATGCAATATCTGGCTCTGATGAGAGGCCCATGCGCCGAGCTGGCTGGCACGTGGGCGAGTAGCAAAATACGCTTCATCGATAGTGCGCTCTGTGCGTTGCACTGTGCCGCTGATAATCACTTGCCGACTCTGTGTGAGCCATTGGAACAACAGCGATACACGCGGTTGTGCGGCCATATCGACAGATTTGTGGCTGTCCAGATGCGTAAAAAAAGTGAAGCCCTCTGTACTGTAATCTTTCAGCAGCACAGTGCGTTGGCTGGGTTGGCCGTGTGCATCCACGGTTGCCAGCACCATCGCAGTCGGATCAGGAATGCCGGATTCAGTGAGGGCATGGTTTAACCATTGTTCAAACTGGCTGAATGGTTCGGGTGCAAGATCAGCACGGCGCAGTTCGCCGTATTGGTAATCCCGGCGGATGTCGGATGTTTTTATGGATGAGGGAGACATTCAGCGTTCTTCCAGTGCTTGTAATTGCTTGCCAGTTTGTCGCAAGCGGTTGCCGATAATCAATGCCAGTGATGCGTAGGCAGAGGCGCGGATATCCGGTCTGTCATGAAACATTTCATCAAAGCGCACACGTGATAAACCGAATAATGTGCAATCTGTTTTTGCGACTGCATCGGCAGCGCGCACGGTCTGGTCGAGAAACACCACTTCACCCACAATACTGCCGGGGCCAGCGGTATCCAGGTGGTGACGCTTGCCACCTTCCAGCGGTAAATAAAACGCCATTGAGCCACTGAGCACAAGAAATAATTCATCGCCGACATCGCCGCGTGCAAACAGTTTTTCACCTACCTTGAGTGTGACTGAGCGCCCGCAGGCGTGCATCCTGTCAATACATTCCTGCCCGAACTCACGAAACAATTGCATGTCTTCCAGCGATACCGTTTCATCCTGCCGGTCTGTAAAACCGTGTGCATCCAGGATCTGCTCTTCCATCCATTCCAGCGCGCTATCGAGCGTATCAAAAATCAGCACGCCGTCGGCTTCATTCACAATGCCGAGCTGGCGTAAATACAGTTCAAAATTGCGTTGTTCGTTCAGTGCAGATGGCATGCCACTGAATAACAGGCGTCCATTGCGTTCTGTCAGTTGTGCATTCATGCGTTTGAACAATTGTGCGGCGGTGTAATCCATGGATTGTACGCGCCGTAAATCCAGCAGGATGAAACGCCGCTCGCGCAAGTCTTTTTCCAGATGTGTGAACAGCTGATCGGTAGTGCCAAAAAACAAATGCCCCTGTAATTCACAGTACACAGCTTCTTCGCCAAATTGATCCAGTGCTGCGCGTTCATCATCCCTTCGCCGGGTTTTTGATGAAGTCTGCACCAGAGTGAGTTTTTTGCGGATAATGGTGCTGCTGATCTGGTCGCGAATAAACAGCATGATAGTCAGCGCAATACCTGCGCCCGCCGCGGCGATCAGATCAACCGTCACAGCGGTGAGAATCACCGCAGCAATCACGGCAAAATCGGTGCGGCTCTCCTTGAATTTCAGCAGCATGAACATGTGTTTGTCGAACATGCGCCACGCGACTACCAACAAAATACCGGCCAGTGCGCTGATGGGCACCCACGCGATCAGCGGACTTAAAAACAGTACGGCCAGCACCACAAAAATGCCTTCTACCATGCCGGAGCGGTAGGTGTTGCCACCGCTGCTGATGTTGACCAGCGTTGGTCCCATGGTGCCTGCACCCGGCATGCCGCCGCTGAAAAAAGAGACAAGATTGCCGATGCCCTGGCCGATCAATTCGCGGTTGGAGTTGTGGCGGTTGCGGGTGAGCGCATCCAGCCCCACGCAGGTTTTTAGCGTGTCGATGGACAGCAATACCGACAGGGTCATGGCGTAGACAAACACCAGCGAAACGTCTCTTGGGCGGATATCCGCCAACGAACGAACGCGCCCGGAAACGCTGTCGAGAAACGAGCCATTGGCCTGCATTTTCCCGATCACCAGCGCGTTGCCATCCAGTTGCAGCAGGGCAGGGTTGAACTGTGCCAACAGGAAGTATGCAACCAGCCCACCTGCCAAACCGATAATGGCTGCAGGTATACGCTGGGTAGCACGCGGCGCTAATGCCATCAACGCAATCGTCACAGCACCCACGACCAGACTTTCCATGTGCCAGTGGGCGGGGTCAAACAGACCCGGCCAGAGGTGTGTGCCCGAAGGTAACCCCAGCACTTTCGGCAACTGGGCGATGGCGATAATCAGCGCGACCCCCGAGAGGTAGCCGGTGACCACCGGGTAGGGAATAAACTTGATCAGGCTGCCGCCG
>DATIDQ010000158.1:0-6334 GCA_035456205.1 Pseudomonadales bacterium | reverse complement strand
TAGAACAGAAGTTGAATCAGGCCAGAGAACTTGCCGCGCCGGTGGCTGGTGAGTCCTGGTGGGTGGCCAGTTATTCGGCGTTGAAAACAGGGGAGATCAATGACACGCACAGTATGCAGGAACCGGAAAATGCGCGTCAGTCCACAGCCGATGAAGAAGCGCGTGCGGAAGGTACGTTATCCAGTCAGTCCTTGCCTGTTGGTAATCAGCAACTGACGATGCACCAGTTTCCGCGCGGTCCCAAGCCAGGCACCTTCCTCCACAGTTTGCTGGAGTGGGCTGCTGCTGAAAGTTTTGCAACGGCGTTAACGGCGGATGAGGCACGCAGGGATTACATTGCGCGCTGCTGCAGTCGTCACAGCTGGGATAAATGGATCCAGCCATTGGATAACTGGATAAAAGTCCTGCTTGATACGCCATTGCCAATCGCCGGGCAAACCGTACGTCTTGCTGACATCGGCAGCTGTTTGCCGGAGATGGAATTCTGGTTCGAGAGTCGCTCTGTGAATACGATTGCTCTGGACAGCCTGGTGCATGCACAGACACTGGATGCAAAGCCGCGTCCGCAACTGTTGAACAATCTTCTGAATGGCATGCTGAAAGGTTTTATCGATCTGGTATTTGAATACAACGGTCAGTATTTCGTTGCTGACTGGAAATCCAACTGGCTGGGTGATAACGCTGCCGCTTACACGCGGGAAGCTATGTGCGATGCCGTGCTTCACAAGCGTTACGAGTTGCAGTACACGCTGTATATCCTTGCGCTGCATCGCCATCTGCAGGATCGTCTGCACGATTATGATTACGACAAACACATCGGTGGTGCGGTGTATGTATTTCTGCGCGGTATCGAAAATACCGAAACCAGGGGCGTGCATTTTGAAAAACCGTCACGGTATCTGATCGAAAAACTGGACGCATTATTTGCCAACACGGTTAAAACAGGGGTTGCAGTATGAGCCATGCATCCTTGCAATCCTGCGCTGCTGTAAAAGCGTTGCTTGACCAGTGGGTCGGTACCGGTTGGTTGCGTCCGCTTGATCGCGCATTTGCTGTTTTTTTGAGTAAAGAAATGGAAGTGGTTGCGCCATTGAATCCATTATTGATGTTGTCTGCTGCATTGGTGAGCCACCAGGCTGGCCGTGGTCATGTTTGTATCGACATGGGTATTACGCTGGAAAATCCGGATATTGTGTTGGCCATGCCGCCGGAAAATCGCGAGGGCGATGCACTGCCGCCGTTACCGTCTGTTGTGTTGGCCAATACTGCTTGTGCTGCGTGGCTGGAAGCGCTGGTTCATGTTGCTGTAACGGGAATCGGCGTCGGCAACTCGCCGCTAGTGCTTGATGGTCAACGCTTGTACTTGCGCCGTTATTGGCAATACGAACAACAGATTGCTGCTTCGCTACACACACGCCTCGGCAATGTCATCAACGTCAATGATCAACAATTGGCAACCGTGTTAGACCAACTGTTTGTGCGTGATACAAAAACTGTTGCGACAGACTGGCAAAAAATTGCCTGCGCGCTGGCAGCACGCTCGGGATTTGCGGTGATAACCGGCGGCCCGGGAACAGGCAAGACGACAACAGTGGTGAAATTGTTGGCGGTACTGCAATCTCTCGCTTTGCAGGACAGCGGTAAAAACCTGACTATCCGTATGGCAGCGCCCACCGGCAAGGCAGCTGCACGCTTGAAAGAATCGATCAGCTTGCAGGTGGATAAATTGCGCGAGTTGCTCGGTGAGCAAGGTGAAAATGTTTGCAGTGCAATCAAGACAGACGTTTGTACGTTGCACAAATTACTTGGAACAAAATCCGGTTCGCGGCATTTTGTGCATCATGCCGGTAATCCGCTGTTGGCGGATATTGTTGTGGTTGATGAAGCTTCGATGGTGGATGTCGAGATGATGTCCCGCTTGCTGGATGCCTTGCCTGCCAGCACACACTTGATCCTGTTGGGTGACAAAGACCAATTAGCCTCCGTAGAAGCTGGTGCCGTGCTTGGCCAGTTGTGTGAGCACGCCAATAGCGGTCGTTACAGTCAGGCAACCGCGCGATGGGTGAAAGAGGTGACTGGTGAAACCTTGCCGACTGCATTTATCAGCAAGAACGGATCGCCGCTTGATCAATCCATCACGATGCTGCGCCACAGTCATCGCTTCGGGGAACATTCCGGCATTGGCCAGTTATCGCGCGCTGTCAATGCGGGTGATTGTGATGCTGCTGCACAGTGGTTGTCGATGGAAAAATGGTCAGTAGAAAAATCATCTGCAAATAAACCGGATATCCAGCACTGGCGATTGTCGGGCGTGGACGACACACGTTTTGACAAGTTGATTGTTGATGGTTATGGCGCATGCATGAAACTTGTTCAGGACGGGCCGCAGGATAAACCGGGCGAAGCGGGGTGTGATGAATATGATCGCTGGGCCAGTGCTGTGCTGCAGCAGCAGGGCAAATTCCAGCTGTTGTGTGCTGTGCGGCGTGGTGATTGGGGTGTGGAAGGTATCAATCATCGCGTAGAAAAAAATCTCGGCAGCAAAGGTTTATTGCATGCTGACGGTGAATGGTATGCAGGGCGCCCCGTAATCGTTACGCGCAATGATTACAGTTTGCAGTTGATGAACGGTGATATAGGTATCACATTGCCAGATAGCCAGGGCAAATTGCGTGTAGTGTTTGCCGACAGTGAAAAACCGGGCGCTGTGCGTTGGGTATTGCCCGCGCGCTTGTCAGCAGTGGAAACCGTGTTTGCCATGACAGTGCACAAATCGCAAGGCTCGGAATTTCGTCATGTCGTGCTGGTATTACCCGATACGGTTAACCCGGTGCTCACACGTGAGCTGCTGTACACCGGTATCACCCGTGCGGCAGTGCAGTTCACGTTGGTGGACACAGTCGATACCGTTCTGGATTCCTGCATCCAGCGGCGAGTACAGAGGGTGAGTGGGTCTTTGGTGCCGGAATCGCCTACGGTTGCCTAGTGCCCGATTCCTACCAATAAAACACCGCCAATAAAAATCATGAAACTGGCAAACACGCGTTTGAGTGTGGCCGCGGGCCAATGGTGCGCGAGTCTGGCGCCGAGTCTGGCGCAAGGGATGCTGGCGATGCCCACACCCAGCATGGCGGGTAAGTAAACATAGCCCAAGGCGTATTGCGGTAAGTCGGCATGTCCCCAACCCTGATACACGTAGCCCAGCGCACCAAACAACGCTAATGGGAAACCGCAGGCCGCTGCAGTGGCCACGGCTTCCTGCATACGCACTTTGCACCAGCACAGGAATGGCACGGTGAGGGAACCGCCACCGATACCAAAAAACGCAGACACACCGCCGATCACAATCCCCGCTAACGTCAATCCACCTTTGCCCGGCACTTGCTGGTGGCCACTGGGTTGCCAGCCGAACCACATCTGGGCTGCAATCAACCATGCGAACAGGCCAAACAGTCGTTGCAGTTGTAAGCCGCCCATTTGTGCTGCGATGTAAGCGCCGCCCCACACGCCAGCAGCGATCCCCGGTGCTAACCACAGCGCTATCGGCCAGCGCACTGCACCTACGCGGTGGTGTGAATAGGTGGAGCTGATGGAGGTGATAAAAATGGTGGCCAGCGACGTGCCAATCGCCATATGGGTTTGCAGTTCCGGCAGCACACCTTGCCATTGGAAACACAGCAACAGGGCGGGCACGATGATGGTGCCTCCACCCACGCCAAACAGCCCGGCCAGAACGCCGGATGCAGTACCCACCAGTAAATACAACAGAAAAATCACGTGATTCTGATCCTGCAAAGAGAGGCGCCATTCTTGACTGCGGCGGAGGCAGGTGCAACTGTCAAAAGCTGGCGCAACTGTCTGCAGTGCTTTTTGCTTATACTGCGGGCACTATGCAGTTCAGGCAATGGATTCAGGGCAGTGTATGCGCGTACTGGTTATTGGCGGCACAGGTTTTATCGGCTACCACGTGGTGAAAGCGCTGCAGGCACAGGGCGATGAGGTGGCTGTGTTGTGTCGCAATGCACAAGCAGTCAGTGAATTGTTTTCGGATGAAGTTACCGCCGTCAGCGGTGATATTGCTACGTTAGAAACAGCGGATTACCGTCAATTGTTGCAGGGGTTTGATGCGGTGGTGTTCGCCGCTGGCGTCGACGAGCGCTGTGAAGTGGAAGGCGACGCGATAGAGTTTTTCCACCGCGCCAATGTGTGGCCATGTGAGCAGTTGTTTGCAGCGATTCCACACACCAATGTGCGTCGAGCTGTGTTGTTGAGTTCCATTTTTGCCTGGCTGGATCAACAGCAGCCGGCACTGGAACTCGCTAAAAAACATCCATATATCCGATCACGTATCGAGCAGGATCGCATCTCGCATGCCGCAGTAGTGGGCAGTGATTGCGTGTTAGTCACCGTGCAAGTGCCGTGGGTTTTTGGCTCTGCACCGCACCGCGAATCACAGTGGGCAACTCTGGTGGGCTATGTGCGTGCTGCCACGCCGTTGTTGTGTATACGCGGCGGCGCCAGCATGTTGTCTGTTAGCGCATTGGCAGCGGCGGTTAGTGGAGCGCTGCGTTATCCAACAGAAAGTATCTCGATACCTGTTTCTGATGAAAATATTACTTACGCAAAATTGATACAGCGTTTGTGTATTCCCGTAGGCAGGAGAGATCGCAAGGTGCTGCCTGTGAGCGATAGTTTTTTTCGTGATATCACGGCCCTCGGAGAGTTTGCCGGTAAATTGTTTGGCAAACAAACGGGCGGTATTGATATGAATGGCATGCCGGATTTGTTGTTTCAGGAAATATTTTTTGATCCGACAGCATCGCAGGCGCTATTGCATTACAGCGGCGGTGATCTGGATAAAGCATTGGGTGACACAGTTGCCAGTATTCCGGAAAATATCTGGATGAGCAGCTGGCGCAAATCCATTAATTGGTTTGCGCGTGCATGATGAGCCGCGTGCTTGTCACCAAAGGTATTCTCGCTATCTGGCTGTTGCTGGTAACAGCTTTCCTGGCGGTCACTGCGTACTACGTTATCTTTCATCATGTCTCCCCGTTGTCGCGCGATCAATGGCATATGTACCATGCCTTGTTTGAACAGGGTTTGTGGCACACATCCATCACCACAGTATCCGGCCATCGGCATATCCTTGCCTTCCTGCTATACGACATTGACCTGCATTTTTTTAATGGCAATAACCATTTCCTGATTGTTGTTGACTGGTTATTGAATATTTCACTGATCGCGCTGATATGCTCACAAATTCGTGTGTGTGTGGGTGATTTTTTCTCGCGCTGGCTGTTAATAGGCTGGACGATAACCTTGCTGTGCTGGCTGCTGAATATTGCGTTATTAGGCTGGGGTTTCAACGGCATCAATAATTACATGTCGATATTGAATACGGTGCTTGCTATTTTTTGTCTGCACCGTGCTGTACATGACCTGCAACATAAAACACGCAATATTGTTCTGGCATTGCTGTCAGGTGGATTGGCGACACTGAGTTTTGGTAATGGCATTCTGGTGTGGCCTGTCGGTTTGCTGAGTTTGTATTTGTGGCGCGCACCGCTGCGCTTTATGGTCTGGTTTTTCGTGGGTATGTGTGTGTTTTTTGCAACTTATATATTGCTGCCGGGTGGAAACGCAGTGGGGGAAATGCTGCGGTTTAACGGTTGGAATATTGTGTTATTCCCACTGCAGTTGATGGGTGGGCCGTTGTATCACTTATTGCGTGCCTGGCAGATATTGCCGGAAACAGCGCTGTCACCTATCGCTACCGGTTTCGGCGTGCTGGTGTGTCTGCTGGCGGGTCTGGTTTTTTGGCAGCGCCTGCAGCGCCGGTCTGCAGTAGATAGTCTGGATGCACTGGCTATCGCGCTGATCCTGATCGGGTTCGGCACCACTGGGTTACTGACTTTGACCCGGGTGGAAGGCGTACTGGATCCATCGGTTGATCGATTCCAGATCTGGGCATTGTTGGTCTGGTCGGGTTTGAGTGTGTTGTTGTATCGGGGCATTACCCCGGCAGGGCAACGCGGTTGGCAGGTATTTTTTCTCGTGTTTCCATTACTCGCATTGCCGGCGCAACTGGATTGGGGTGCGCGTCTGGCCGAATACCGCACGCGAGTCGACAATGCACTGTTGGCTTATCAGGTTTATCTGCCCGTATCTGCGGATGCTGAAAAAGCATTGCACTGGAACTGGCAGAATAAATTGTCGCATTTGTTTCCAGTATTGGCCGAGTTGCGCATGCAGCATCTCAATATATTCACGAGCGGCGCCGCTGATTGGTTGGGCAAACCGTTGCCACCTACGGCGGCAGATTTGCCCGTTT
>DATIDQ010000157.1:0-5611 GCA_035456205.1 Pseudomonadales bacterium | reverse complement strand
GCTGCTGATCCTGGATGCATCGGTAGCCACATTGTGTAACGTGGAAAATGAGTCAACGTATTTGAGATAACCATCCCAGTCATGTATCGGGTTGTACGTTTGCCCGCCCACTTGTACCGGCAAAAACTCTTCCCAATACACTGGGCCATTGTCCATGCCCCACCACAAACACTGGACGCCATGTGAACTCACGGTACAGCCATCGCCGTTCGCTGTTGTGGTGATAGCCATGCCGGCTGCGGTGCAGGTATCACACGAACTGGTACTGTCTTGCGCACCGTTTGCATTGCTCCACACGGTATTGAATGCAGAGGTACCTGCGGTGTGGTTGTCCATACCCCAGATATAAAACGCACTGATCGCGGCCAGCGGTGGATCGAGAGAATTTAATAGATTGTTGCCGAGGGCGGTTTCGTCAGAATCTGGAATGCCGTCGTTGTCATCGTCAGGGTCACACGCATCACCAACCCTGTCATTATCTGTATCTGACTGGTCTGCATTGGCTGTGAAAGTGCAATTGTCTGCAGCATTTTCAATGCCGTCATTGTCGGTATCACCGGTATGTATGCGCGCTATTCGATTAACGGCAGTGCCGTTGTACGTGGTAAACATGCCGCCAACAAGCACTTTACCATCGGTTTGCTGCGCCATAGCATAAATGTAATTGTCCGCTGCCGTGCCGGGATAAAATCCCGCATCCAGTGAGCCGTCACTGTTCAGGCGCGTTATGCGGTTGGCAGCAGTGCCGTTGTGGGTGGTGAAACTACCACCGACCAGCACTTTACCATCCGCCTGTAGTGCAATGACGAAAACAGTCCCATTCACACCCGCGCCAGGACTGAAGCTCGTATCCAGTGAGCCGTAGCTGTTCAAGCGCGCAATGCGGTTGGCGGTGGCGCCGTTATAAGTAGTGAAACTGCCGCCAATCAGCACGTTACCATCAGACTGCAATGCAATGGAGTAAACCGTATTGTTTACGCCTGTGCCTGGATTGAAACTGGTATCCAGTGCACCATCGCTGTTCAAGCGTGCTATGCGATTGATAGCTGTGCCGTTATACGACGTAAAAGTTCCACCAATGATGATCTTATCATCGACATGAATAGCGGTGACTGCACCAACATCTACGCCTGTACCGGGATTGAAACTGGTATCGCGTGAACCATCGCTGTTCAAGCGCGCAATGCGGTTGGCAGTAGCGCCGTTGTAGGTAGTGAAACTACCGCCAATCAGCACTTTGCCATCAGGCTGTAATGCAATAGCGGAAACCGTATCGTTTGCACCTGTGCCTGGATTAAAACTGGTATCCAGTGAACCATCACTGTTCAGACGTGCTATTCGATTGATCGTTGTGCCTTTATACGTTGTGAAATAACCACCGATCAGCACTTTGCCATCGATCTGCACAACCAAGGATTTAACATAATTGTTTACGCCAGCGCTGAAGCTCGTATCCAGTGAGCCGTCACTGTTCAAGCGTACAAAGTAACTGCGAAGTGTGCCATTGTATGAAGTAAACGTTCCACTGATCAGCGCTTTACCATCGGCTTGAATGACGATATTTGTCACGGTATCGCTTGCACCCGTGCCAGGATTGAATGCAACATCCAGCTTGCCCGCGCCATCACTGTCGCATGGGTTGCCTATGCCGTCATGATCATCATCGGCTTGATCCACACTCGCATACATCGGGCAATTATCATCAATATCCAGCACGCCATCATTGTCGTCGTCAGTGTCTGAATTGTTACCAATACCATCATTGTCATTATCAAGCGTTTCCGTTGCATCCAGTGGAAACTTGTCTATTGTGTCAGCAACGCCATCGTTATCATCATCGCTGTCACACGCATTACCTTGTGCATCACCGTCAGTATTTAATTGATCAACATTAGATGTTGACGGGCAGTTATCCAGCGCAAGGCCAGAATTTGCCTGGCATGCAGCATCACAGGAAGGCCTCCAGCTATTGGGATAACCATCATTATCAGAATCCAGTGAGGCAGCCGCATTCAGTGGAAATTTGTCAGTAGTATCTGCAATACCATCATTGTCATCATCGGTATCGCAACCATTACCTTGTGTATCGCCATCGGTATTTAGCTGATCAACATTAGAAATTAATGCGCAGTTATCCTCGACATCTAACCAACCATCATTATCGTCATCTGTATCAGCATTGTTACCAATACTGTCATTATCTGTATCAATAGATTCAGTCGCGTCTAACGGAAATTTATCGCTCGCATCAACAACGCCATCGTTATCATCATCTGTATCGGTACAGGCATCCGGCTTACCATCACCATCTGTATCTGCCTGATCAGGATTGGCATTCAATGGGCAATTATCGCTAGTGTCTAACAAACCATCATTGTCATCGTCAGTATCTGCGTTGTCACCTATTCCATCATGATCGGTATCAGCCGATTCGGAGGCATTAAGCGGAAACGCATCGTTTATATCTACAACGCCATCATTGTCATCATCGGTATCGCAAGCATTGCCTTGCGTATCGCCGTCGGTGTTCAGTTGATCTGCATTGGCAATGAGTGGGCAATTATCGGATACATCTAGAAGACCATCGTTATCATCATCGGTATCTGTACAGGCATCCGGCATGCCATCACCGTCTGTATCGGCCTGATCCGCATTGGCATTCGATGGGCAGTTGTCTGTCGGGAGTGTAAAACAAGTACCCCAGTGCCAACAGGTGGTTGAGATGACCTCGGGAGGAATTGCATAAGAACCGTAGCAGCCACTGCCATAAGTCGTAATACGCCAAGTATTTGCTACACCGTCGCCATCCGGGTCGGTGCCACAGGCTTGATCAAGATAATCCGCGTGGGCTTGCGTACTGATCAGGCTCAGAGCAACAACCGCAGTCAGCACAGCAGTACAGGCGCGCAGCCCAGCTAGTAAACGACGGACAGTAGACACAGGGGCCTGAATAGAAAGCAGGGACACGGACCACGTCCTTAATTGTCTATAATTTTTGTTGCTTAACAGTAGCATCTCTTAACCCTTCGGTAAAACCCATCTCTCCATGTTCCGCATTGACTCACCCACCCTGAGAAAGTATCGTTTCGCGTCTTTTTATAAAGCCCTAATCGAGTCTCTCCATGACCAAAATATCTCCCTCTCTCAAGAACCCCTTCGAGCAGACTGATGAAGTCTCTTTCAAGATTCCCGGCCAGTTTGGCTACGAGCCAGGCTTGTACGAAACAGCCCTGAAAACAGGCCACGACCTGATCCAGCGTCCGAAACTTGCTGCCGGTGTGGCCAACACCCAGCGTCAGCATCTGAAAAAACGCATGACAGTGTGGGAACGCATCCAGGTATTGGCCGACCATGGCGTTGAGCCGAATGTGCTGTACCAGAACTGGGGGCCGAATCTGGATGGCGCGAGCCTCGTCACCGCCATCATCAAGGTAAAAGGTCGCGATGTAGCGGTTTATGGCCATGATTTCACCGTGCGCGCCGGCTCGATGGATGCCACCAACGGTGACAAGATCGCCCGCCTGTTCAAGCTCGCTGGCAAATTGGGCATTCCTCTTGTGGGCATGAACGATTCGGCGGGCGCTTATGTACCTGCTGGTGTGGGCGGTTTAGACGGCTATGCCGAAGCCTTTACCGCGTTGCGTAAAATCAGTGGCCGCGTGCCATCGCTGATGTGCATGTTTGGTTTCAATGCCGGCGGTGGTTCTTATCTACCGCGTCAGGGCAGCTTTGTTATCCAGCCTAACGAGACATTCTTTGGTCTCACCGGTCCTGGCGTTGTGAAATCGGTACTCGGCGAAGATGTCACGCCAGATGAACTCGGCGGCCCGAATGTGCATTCACAATCCGGCGTTACCGATTTTGTGACAGCCGATGAAGCCAGCGCGCTGTATCTGGTGCGTGAGTTGCTGGATTACCTGCCATCCAACAACGAAACCATGGCGCCGTTCCGTGCGACCAGCGATCCGGTAGATCGCAAAACATGGGATATCGATATCCTGCTGAAAAAAGCATTTAACTCACCAAGCGGTTTCAACACCCCCGTCGATATTTCCATTCTGATCCAGCAGATTTGTGATCACGGTGATTTCTTTGAAATACAACCGGAACGTGCGCGCAATACTATTTGTGCGCTAGGTCGCGTCGGTGGCAACGTGGTCGGTTTTGTCGCCAACAATTCTGCGGTCGCTTCAGGACAAATCGATATTGCTGCCGCATATAAAAATGCACGCTTTATCCGTTTCTGTAATCTGTACAACATCCCCGTTATTTTTATGGAAGACACCACCGGATTTTTACCGGGCCGCGAACAGGAAACAGGCGGCATTGTGCAAGCAGGCCGCGCAATGCTGGATTCGATTATTGATCTACGCACCCCACGATTTCTGGTGATCATTCGCAACGCTTTTGGCGGCGCATACGCCTCCTACAACAACTACCCGACAGGTGCCGATCACGTTATCGCCCTGCCGACTACTCGCCTCGCAGTAATGGGGCCAGCCGGTGTGGAATTTGTTTACAAAGACGAAGTACGGAAAATTCGCGCCGAAGTAAAAGTACGCGCTGTAAAAGACCCGCAAGGCGCCGCTGCGTGGGGCAAAATGGAAGAAGGCTTGCTGGCGCAACGTTACGAGCGTGAGTTGATGAACCCGAATGAAGCGCTTTCACTCGGCTCTATATCATCTATTGTCATGCCTTCTGATTTGCGCAAGGAAATTGCGTTGAATCTGGAATTGCATTTGCGCAGTTACAAACCGTCACCGCTGTCTGAAATCCAGCGCGAATTTTTCTGATCGGTTTGTAAAAAATCATCTTCAAGGCATATAGAAAATTCTAGAGGTTTACACCGTGGGCAGCAAAAAGAACTACCTGAACAATCCATTGATACACAGTGATCGTCGTCTGGATCAACACGCTTCGGCATGGGTACGCAGCTTTGACTGCACAGACATGAAACCACTGATCATCTGCCGCGGCCCCATCCGTAAAGAAGCTATGGACGTATTCGATGAAATGGGCATTCACGGCTATGGTATTCTGTTATCCGAAAAAGATTCCATCACTTATACCAACGCATTAGCACCAGAACTGCGCAAACTGACCGATCCTTCCCGCGTACACCGCGTACCGGATTACACCGGCGCCAACAAAGAGGAGCGTCATCAGCGTATCCAGCAGATCGTCAGCATTGCGCATGAAAACGGTTACAACAGCATTTTTGCTGGCTACGGTTTTATGTCTGAAGATGCAGAAATGGTCGCAGCCATGGAAGATGCCGGCCTGATTTTTATCGGCCCCGGCTCATTCACACAAAGCGCGGCAGGTTTGAAAGACGAAGCCAAACGCACCGCATTGCAAGCTGGCGTTTCCGTGACTCCCGGCATCAACAACGGCACAACACTTGCTCTGCTCGCCAAATATAAAGATGAAGCGGCACTGGCTAAATGCGTCAAAGAATTCAAACTCGACGTTAAACTCGACAAACTGAAAACACTGGAAGACAAAGCGGAAGCTGTTCTGGCTGCATCCTACAAGGCGCGTGTTGATGTCATCACCGTTGATGATCTTGGCGCCGCACTGCATAAAGAAATGTTGAAAGTTTTCAAGGAAA
>DATIDQ010000156.1:0-12760 GCA_035456205.1 Pseudomonadales bacterium | reverse complement strand
GGGTGCCAGTGCCGGTGCAGCAATAGCGGAGAAAATGGGGATGAGCAGTAGCTTGCAGTTGCAATAATTTTCTGACAAAAAATCAGCGGCGGATCACTCCGACGCTGATCCCTTCTATTGAACAATCCTGCTCGCGCATATCCACTTCAATCGGCTGGAAATCTGGATTTTCTGGCAGCAGAGTGAGTTGATGTGCGCTGCGGCCTTTTTTATAGCGCTTTACAGTCACTTCGTTGTCGATACGCGCTACAACAATTTGCCCGTTGTGCACCTGTTGTGTTCTATGCACCGCGAGTAAATCGCCATCCATAATGCCGACATCTTTCATACTGTCACCGCGAACCTGCAGGAAATAATCCACATTCGGATGAAAGAAGTTTGCAGGGATATTGCAGTAATCCTCGATGTGTTGCTCGGCCAGAATCGGGTTGCCTGCCGCCACGCGACCGACTATCGGGATGCCCTGGTTTTGTTGTTGGTCTGGCAAGCGGATGCCGCGTGATGCACCGGCCACCATCTCGATGGCACCTTTGCGTGCCAGTGCTTTCAAATGTTCTTCGGCGGCATTGGCGGATTTGAAGCCGAGCTGCTCGGCAATTTCTGCGCGGGTCGGCGGGTAGCCGGTTTCGTCGATATGGGTGCGGATCAGGTCGAGGATCTCTTGCTGGCGTGCGGTGAGCTCTTGCATGGCTGGCCTCTGTTTGTATATCCAGCTTGTGATTATATACAGTGTTGGTGCGTTGGCAAGGGCTGCGCTATGGTGCGGCACACACATCAGTGAAGAGGATTCAGAGTGTTGCGGTATGTATTTGCGCTGTTTTTGGTGTTGTTTCTCGGTGGTTGTTTCGATAAACCGGAAGGGCCAGTAGTCAAAACGGCCAACGGTGATGTTCAAGGATTCCTGAAAGAAGATGTAAACCTGTTCTATGGCATTCCCTATGCTGCTCCGCCCGTGGGTGAGTTGCGCTGGCAAGCGCCACAGCCGGTGGTTGCTAACTGGCAGGGCGTAAGAGCCGCCACTAAAGCGCCGCCATTGTGTTTCCAATACATGCTGTATATGCAGCGCGGACAGGAAGATTGCCTGTATCTCAATGTTGCAACACCGGATGTAAAACCGGAGAAACCCAAACCGGTGATGGTGTGGTTTCACGGTGGCGGATTTATCGGCGGTGATGGTTTGCAAGGCACGCCTCTGCATCGTCTGGCGAAGCGCGGTGATGTGGTTGTGGTGAGTCTGAATTACCGTGTGGGTGCGTTGGGTTTTCTTGCGCATCCAGCACTTTCTGCAGAAGCAAATAAAAAGGACGGCATTTTTTCTTCCGGCAATTACGGTTTGATGGATCAACAAGCCGCATTGCGTTGGGTGCGTGACAACATCAGCGCGTTTGGTGGTGATCCCGCCAACGTCACCATTTTTGGCGAGTCCGCTGGCGGCATGAGTGTCTGTGTGCATCTTGCATCGCCTACCAGTGCCGGGCTTTTCAAACAGGCGATTGCAGAAAGCGGCCCGTGCATGAATGCCAATCCGAGTTTGTATGCTGCTGAAAAGCAGGGCGAATTACTGGCAATAAAAATTGGTTGTGAAGGCAAAGATCGTGGTGATCTGCTCACTTGCTTGCGCAGTAAAAAACCGGAAGAAGTGTTGCAAGCATTGCCGAATGATCCAGCATTTGTTTTTGGTGAAGGTGAATACGGTGCATGGGGGATGCCGATAGTGGATGGCCGTGTGTTGACCGATACCATCAGCAACAGCTTTAACTCCGGAAAATTCAATCATGTGCCAGTGATTAACGGCAACAATGGCGATGAAGGCAGCATTCTGGTGATGTTTTCACACGAATACCGTTTCAAGCCGCTCAAGCCAGAAGATTATGAAAAACGCATCCGTTATCTGGTAGGTGATCATCAGATTGTTGTCGATAAATTAAAGGCGCACTATCCGCTGGAAAAATATCCGGATGCCGGGGCTGCGCTGGCTGAATTGTTTGGTGATGGTTTTATGGCGTGCAATGTGCAGAATGCTTCGCAAGTCTTGTCGCAATGGACGCCGGTGTATGGCTACACGTTCACCTATCCGGATGCTGCATTTATTTTGCCAGAACGCCGTAAACTCGGGGCTTTCCACGCTGCAGAATTGCAGTTTGTGTTTCATGCGCCAATGGGGTGGTTCCAGCGCAGTTTTTCAGGCGATGAACTGGCGCTGACCAATGCCATGATGGATTACTGGTCGCAGTTTGCGCATAACGGCAACCCATCCAAAGATGGATTGCAGGTGTGGCCGCAATTTTCTGATGGAAAAAAGCAGATGATATTTGACCGGCAATCATCGGTATCCAATACATTCAAACAGGAAAATTGTGCATTCTGGCGTGACCTTGGTATTAGTGGTAGGCAATCGCTAGCGTATTTTGAGAAATAATTTTTCAGAGGCAGTAGAAAAATGGACAGTGCAAAAGTAGCAGAATCCTGGCGCGTGATGCGCATTCAATCTGAACTGGTGGATGGTATTGAGCATCTTGCCAAGCTGGGACCGGCAGTCACCATATTTGGCAGTGCGCGTTTGCACGAAGACGATCTGCATTATCAGGATGCTGTGCGTCTCGGCCAATTATTAGCTGAAGCGGGGTTGGCGGTGATTACTGGCGGTGGCCCCGGCATTATGGAAGCAGCGAACCGTGGTGCGTATCAACAGGGTGGTCATTCACTCGGATTGAATATCACGCTGCCGCATGAACAGGGCGCCAATCATTACCAGAACACATCGTTGTCATTCCGTTACTTTTTTGTGCGTAAATTCATGTTTGTCAAACACGCTGTCGGTTTTGCCATTTATCCGGGTGGTTTTGGTACGCTGGATGAATTATTTGAAGCGGTGACGCTAGTGCAAACCGGTAAAGCCGCCAAGTTTCCTATTGTGTTGGTAGGAAAGGATTACTGGGGCGGCCTGCTGGATTGGTTGAAAAATACGATGATGGCGGCAGGCTGTATTAATCGCAAGGAGCTGGATTTATTGCAGTTGGTGGACAATGCTGATGAAGCTGCAAAAATTATTATCGATCGCCACCACGCGCATCCGGATGTGATTGGTGGTGGATTCTAGAGGGATAGATCCGGATGGTTTCGTGTTTTCCACAGCGCGATCCCGAACATTACCGAAAATGGAAACTCATAAAAATAGGCAGTGCCGGGATTGTAGCCAGCAGGTAAACCGGCAGCGCCAAACGTGAATGTGTAGTCGCCATTCCATACGGCAATTCCGATAATCCTGCCGATCCATAACGCGGAAAAAATCAGGAACCACAACACAAGATTAGCGTGCAGATAGTGTTTGGGTTTCAGTACACCGAGCAACGCAAAGATACCGAGACCGAATTCAGTGAGGCCATACATCGCCATCACTTCAACGGTTACGCTCCAGTGGTTGAATTCCATGCCCATGTAAGACAGACCTTTCGGGTCGACAGTCAACCAGGCTCCATAACCCATCCATACCAGTGCCGCCAGTCCGGTAATGATTCTCGCAAACAGCATGATGTTTCTCCTTTGAGTTGTTGCTGCAGCATACACAAAAGCCTTTGCGTCATGGCATCCACTATTTGCCATAGGTGATAGTGTTTTAATCCCTGTTTTTAGGCATTCGTCAAGCTTGCGCACCCATAACGATGGGAGTAGGGTTTGCCTCCAGTCAAAAGCCGGTTGCCCGGCACTGGAGAGCGGTGTAAATGCCTGAAACCCTTGCCCATGTTCCAGCCACGGTATTGCTGGTCGACGACGATGCCATGGTGCGTCTGAGTGTGGCAGCGTTCCTGGAAGACAGCGGCTATCAGGTTGAACAAGCCGGCGATGGCGCCAGTGCTCTTGCAGCTTTCCAGAATAATCCTCCTTCTTTGATTATCACGGACCTGAAAATGCCGCGCATGGACGGTCTGTCGTTGTTGCGTGAGATTGCTACTGCGCCTGATCCTGTGCCAGTCATTGTCATGTCTGGCGCGGGTAGCATGCAGGATGTGGTGGAAGCCTTGCGTTGTGGTGCGTCAGATTATCTGATGAAGCCGATTGTGGATTTTCGTGTACTCGACCATGCCATCAAGAAGTGTCTGGAGCAGGTGCATCTGATCGAGCAAAACCGTAGTTATCGTGAACAGTTGCAACAGACTAATCGCGAGCTGGAAAAATATCTCAGGGAGCTGGAGCAAGACCAGCAAGCCGGTCGCCAGTTGCAATTGAAGTTGTTTCCGCAAGCAGATCTGCAGTCAGGGCCTTATCATTTTTCACACTGTATTGTGCCATCGTTATATCTGAGTGGTGATTTTCTCGAATACGTAAAAATTGGTGAGGACTTTCTCGGTTTTTATATCGCCGATGTTTCTGGTCACGGCGCGTCATCTGCGTTTGTCACCGCTTTGTTACGCCATTTTTCGCTCTATGTTTACCGCGAGACCCGCGAAGCTGCCATACGCGGTGAGGCTTCTCCCTTTCCCACTCCGGCTGATGTATTGGCGTACTACAATCGCGAATTGCTGGCGGCAGGTATCGACAAGCATGTGACGATGTTTATGGCCGTGCTGGATCGTAAAAACAATACACTGGATTACAGTGTGGCGGGACATTTACCTATGCCAATATTGGCTAGCGATGAAGGCGTGCACTATCTTGAAGGTAACGGGATGCCAGTAGGTATTCTGCACGAGGCGCAGTACCGGAATTACAGCGTACAGTTACCAGAGCGTTTTACTCTGGTGTTGTGCTCGGATGGTGTGTTGGAAGTGGTTCCGGCCACCGGATTGATAGAAAAGGAAGCGATGTTGCTTGAGTTGGTCGCAGCCAGTGACCGTACGCAAAGTGGCATTGAGAAACAGTTAAACATGGATGCGGTAGGCGATGCTCCTGATGATATCGCCATCATGACACTGGTGAAGACCGCATGAAGCGCGAGCCGGTGTAGTAATCCTTGTGAGACAGGTGTGAGATGGAAGGGCGTGTTCTGGTCGCCGAGCATAACGGCGCATATGTACTGAAACTGGTGGGAGATGTGCGTTTGACGCTGTCATCAACCATTGACCAGTTTGTCGAGCGAATGTTTTCCTGTGTGTCCTGTCAGTCTGTGATTGTTGATCTCACAGAAACAGAAGGGCTCGATAGCACGACGTTGGGCATGTTGGCAAAAATGGCATTGTTTGTGCGCAAGCAACTGCATGTGCGACCGCTGGCAGTCACAGACAATGACAGTATTATTCGTCTGCTGAATAGTATGGGGTTCGAGCAGATATTTGATATACAACGTACCCGTGAAGTGTGCGCAGTAGCTGATTGTGAATTACAGGCGGCAACACTGGACGAAAAAGAGGCGAGGGCGAAGGTATTGCAGGCGCATCAGGTGTTGATGACACTGAACCAGAAAAATCGTGAGACATTTAAAGAATTAGTCGATAGTCTTTGCAAAGCATCTTGATGAATACTTCCCTTTTTGATGACATTCGCCCTTATCGCGACGAAGAAGTGCCGGCAGTATTGGCGCGCGTATTAGCTGATAAAGAATTTCTTGCAGCGTTGGTGCGTTTTCAGTTTCCATCGCTTCCCTCTGCGCTGTTAAAAATATTTAATCCCTTTGCGAGTTGGCAATTAAAAAAACAAACGCGCGCTGTGCATGACGTAAAAAGCTTTCAGGCTATTATTGAAACGTATATGCAGCGCATGATTGCCAGCACCAGTACCGGCCTGACCGTGTCCGGACTCGAGCATCTGGATCCCATGCAAGCCTATTTATTTGTCAGTAACCATCGCGATATTGCAATGGATCCGGCATTTGTTAACTGGGTGTTGTGGCACAACGGCATGGATACCGTGCGCATTGCCATCGGCGACAATTTGCTGACAAAACCGTTTGCTTCCGATCTGATGCGTCTCAACAAAAGCTTTCTGGTGAAGCGCGGTGAAACAGCGCCGAAAAAAATCTATGTTGCCTTGAAGCAATTATCTGCATATATCCATCATTCCATTGTGAATGAAAAATCGTCTGTATGGATTGCGCAACGTGAAGGTCGCGCAAAAGACGGCCTGGATCGCACAGAAGAAGCCATCATTAAAATGTTTGCCATCAGTAAGCCCAAGGAACAGGCGTTTGCGGATTTCGTGCGGGAATTGAACATCGTGCCCGTGGCTATTTCCTATGAATGGGATCCTTGTGATGTCGCTAAAGCCCGTGAGCTGTATGAAAAAGCCACAAATGGCGGTTATCAGAAAGATACACATGAAGATGTGCAGAGCATTGCTGCGGGCATTGCTGGCAATAAAGGCAGGGTGCATGTGAGCTTTGGCGATGTATTACGCGCAGATTTCGAGACGCCAGAAGCTGTAACAGCAGAAATAGACCGGCAGGTGATCGGTAATTACAAATTATTTCCCAGTAATTATCTGGCGGCAGATTATTTATCTTCCAATAATAAAACGGCCATGCAGGATGAACTTTCTGCACAGATGTTTGCCCAACGCCTTGCGCAATGTCCGGAGCACTACAGGCCATATTGGTTAGCCATGTATGCCAATCCGGTTTATAGCCTCAACGAAAGTAAAATTTAACAGGAACACGGAGCATGATCCAGGTTGAAAACCTTAGCCGGCAGTTTGGCGATTTTACTGCAGTCGATAATTTGAGCTTTACCATCAAGCCAGGTGAAGTATTGGGGTTTCTCGGGCCGAATGGTGCCGGTAAATCCACCACCATGAAAATGCTGACAGGGTTTTTGCGGCCCAGTAGCGGTCGCGTTGTGGTGTTTGGCCATGATATGTGGAGCAATCCGTTGCCTGCCAAGAAAATGATCGGCTATTTGCCGGAGGGTGCACCCAGTTATGCAGAAATGAGTGTGCATGCATTTCTGGATTTTATTGCTGCGGTGCGTGGTTTGCAGGGGCAGGAAAAAAAACATGCTATTGCTGTCGCCGTAGAGAAATCAGCATTGAATGATGTGCTGTTCCAGACAATTGATACGCTGTCTAAAGGGTATCGGCGGCGTGTCGGTATTGCGCAAGCCATTCTCCATGATCCCAGTGTGTTGATTCTTGATGAGCCGACAGATGGTCTCGACCCCAATCAGAAGCACCATGTGCGTGAGTTGATTCTCAACCTGGCGCAAGACAAATTGGTGATCGTATCGACCCATATTCTCGAAGAGGTCACTGCTGTCTGTACACGTGCAATGATTATTGCACGTGGGAAGCTGCTGGTAGATGAAACACCGGCAGTGCTGGCGGCGCGTTCAGAGACAGGCAAGCTGGATGATATTTTCCGTTCTATTACAGGAGGTGTGTGATGTCTCCCCTGATGATCGTGGCCAGAAGGGAGTGGAATGCCTATTTCTCCACGCCGTTGGCCTATGTATTTCTTGTCGTGTTTCTTGTGTTGTGCGGTTTTGCTACTTTTGAATTGGGTGGTTTTTATTTGCGTAACCAGGCCGATTTACAATCATTTTTTGCGTATCAGCCATGGCTATATCTTTTTCTTGTACCGGCGATTGCCATGCGTATCTGGGCCGAAGAACGTAAAAGTGGCTCGATTGAATTATTGCTAACGCTGCCTCTCAAGTTGCACTCCATCGTGCTGGCAAAATTTCTTGCTGCATGGTTGTTCATTGCATTGGCATTGGCGTTGACCTTCCCCCTGTGGATTACAGTGAATTATCTGGGTGAGCCGGATAACGGGGCCATTCTCGCGGCTTACCTTGGCAGTTGGTTGATGGCAGGTGCATTTTTGTCGATAGGTTGTTGTTTGTCGGCAGCCAGTAAAAGTCAGGTCATTGTGTTTGTATTGACTGTCAGTGTGTGTTTCCTGTTTGTCCTGCTGGGGGTGCCACAGTTACTGAATAGTCTGTCAGGTGTCTTGCCACAAGTCATAGTGGATGGCATCGCCCAGTTAAGTCTGTTAACGCATTTTGATGCCATATCGCGCGGCGTGCTGGATTTACGTGATGTGTTGTTCTACTTGTTTTTTATTGCTTGCTGGCTTGCTGCTACAGGCATTGTCATAGAACAGAAAAAGGCAGAGTAAGCATATGAAAAAATTATCTTTGCCAGCATTAGCAATATTATTATTGGTCGGTGTGATGGGATTGTCGATGCTGGGCCAATGGCGCATTGACCTGACTGAAGGCAAGCTTTACACCTTGTCTGATGGCACTGAAAATATTCTGAAAAATATTCATGATCCCGTCACATTAAAATTTTATTATTCGGAATCATTGACGCGGGATGTGCCTGCTTTGCGTAATTATGCCAAACGAGTCGAAGAGATATTGCGCGAATATGAGCGCGCCGCCAATGGCAAGATAGTGTTGGAGATTATTCACCCTGAAGTTTTTTCAGAAGACGAAGATGCTGCAGCTGCTGCCGGTTTGCAGGGTTTGCCGAATGGGCGTGGCGAGTCTATCTACATAGGTTTATACGGTTCTCAGGGTGATCGTATAGAGACTATTGCATTATTCAATCCAGAAAAAGAAAACCTGCTGGAATACCAGATTAGCCAGCTAGTCTACAAACTCAGTCGTCCTGCGCCTGTTGTTGTTGGTGTGATTTCAGGGTTGCCGATTTTCCGCAGCATGGATCCCAAAACCAATCGCCCGCGCCCAGGTTGGCTGATTATTGATCAGCTGACACAGCTATTTGATATTCGCCGACAGATTGACCCTAGTGTCGACAAAATTGATGACGACCTGAATATGTTGATTGTGGTGCATCCACATTTACTGCCTGAAAAAACATTATTCGCCATCGATCAGTTTGTATTGCGTGGTGGTCGTCTGTTGACATTTGTTGATCCCATGGCTGAGCTGGATGATAGCGAAGCGTTGCTGGGTGATGGTTTTGCAGATCGCAGTTCCAGTCTGGAGCAATTATTTACAGCATGGGGTATTGATTACGATCCGAAAAAGGTCGTACTGGATCTTGGGTATGCACATAGTATTCCTGCACAAAGAGATGGTCCTGAAGTGCCGCATGTCGGTATTTTAGGTCTGGAAGGTGCTGCCATTAATCGCGAACAGAATGTGATCGCTGATCTGGAAAATATCAATGTGGCTTCCGTTGGTGCATTGTCGCAGCACAGGGGTAGTAGCACGCAATTTATTCCGTTACTCACGTCCAGTGACAAGACAGATTTGATGGATACCGAACAATATGCACTGATTGGAAATCATGCTGACTTGCTCGCCAAAATGAAGCCTGCTAACCAGCGTTATCATTTTGCCGCGTTGGTGAGTGGTCCGGTGAAAACAGCGTTTCCTGAAGGCAAGCCAGCAACAAGCGGGTATTCCGGTGCCATCCTGACCGAGTCAAAAGATCCCATCCAGACAATTGTTGTCGCAGATACTGATGTGCTGAGTGATCGTATGTGGGTTGAACGTCAGGATTATTACGGACAAGTCATGGCGACGCCGTTTGCGGCAAATGGTGACATGCTGGTCAATATGGTAGATGCACTCGGTGGCAGTAAGGATCTGATCAGTTTGCGCAGTCGTGGTACTTATCAACGTCCATTTACGCGGGTGGATGCACTGGAAAAGGCAGCGAGTAGCAGGTTGCGTGAACAGGAAGATGCACTGACACAAGCACTATCTGCAGCAGAACAGAAAATTACTGCACTCAGCGCGCCTGCATCAGGTGCTGGTCCTTCTGCTGCAGTAGAGTTGACAGCCGAGCAGAAAACAGAAATAGCCAAGTTCCAGCAAGAAAAACTCAGGATACGGAAAAATTTGCGTGAAGTTCAACGCCAGCTGAATAGTGATGTTGAGCGCCTGGGCACAGTGCTGAAGATCATTAATATTGCCGCTGTGCCTGTGTTGCTGACATTGTTCGCACTAGTGGCGTCATGGCTGCGTCGCAGACGCGCTCACCGTGCCTGAATATAAATCCGGTTTGCTGCCTGCATTGGCCGTGTGGCCGTTGCAGGCAGCATTTTCTTCCCGAGCGAGTGTAATAGCAGAAAAGTTATCTGTGCCAATGTTGGCATCAGATGCATCAGCACTGGAGCGCGCCGGTTTTTCATTTTTATTCCGTATTGACGAAAACGGTATGGCTCTCTTGCAAGGCAAGAGTGTTATTGCGGTCGATTTTATAACAGGTGCAAATCATCATCGGCGTTTACATGGTGGTGGGCGAGGGCAGTCTGTTGCCAAAGCTGTTGGACTTAAATCCGGCAATATCATTCCAACGGTACTGGATTGCACAGCAGGTCTTGCCCGCGATGCTTTTGTACTCGCATCATTAGGTTGCACAATGCAGTTATGTGAGCGTTCAGTATTGGTGCACCTGCTGCTGCAAGATGGTCTTGTGCGTGCATGCGGGAGCGATGATATACAGTTGCGTGATATCGTAAATCGTATGCAATTGTTATCACTGGATGCACGCGAACATATGGCTGCGCTCATGAATGATAAACAGCATGAAGATGACAGACCTGATGTCATCTATCTCGATCCGATGTTTCCTGAAAAAAGAAAAAGTGCCGCTGTCAAAAAAGATATGGCAGCATTTCATGCCTTGGTAGGTGCTGATGAGGATGCGGACAGTTTGTTGCCTTTGGCATTGCAGACGGCGCGTTATCGCGTAGTGGTCAAGAGGCCGCGCCATGCGCCTCATCTGGATAATTGCAAACCGGGATTGGTATTGGAAGGCGAATCCACACGCTTCGATATTTATCCCTTACGCAGTATGGCCATTTCTTAAGTTAAGGCGATAAGCATTCAGATCCAGTTCAAATACGCGCGCATCTTCTCTACCTGCTACTGTCGGATAGTAATTCCGGCGCTGGCCAATTTCGGTAAAACCTTCTGATTGATACAGGCGTAAGGCCGGTTCGTTGGAAAATCGCACTTCAAGAAATATTTTTGCAATAGTGGCATCAAGTTCACAGAGGCTTTTCTGTAACAGGTATCGACCATTGCCGTGTCCTTGAAAATCGGGATTGATCGCCAGGTTCAATAGTGTAGCTTCATCCAGTACGCATTCGTAAATAGCAAAACCAAGAATGTTCTGCTCTTTTTGCAAAACAAAACAACGTAGATGAGTTTGCTCCAGACACCACCGCAGCGTTGTTTCTGGCCAAGGATAAATATGAGCCTGCTCTTCAATAAATAGCAGTTCGTCAAAATCTTTTAGTTTGGCAAGGCGTATATTCAAGCTTGAACCTGTTTATACGCGAATTAATGTCTGTAAGGTGCGCCAGGTACCAGCCTTTCTTGAAGGTTGCGTCAGCATTTCATGCAAAGCACATACTGTGACAACGGGCCAATCCTGATATTGCTGTACGTTTTCAGATTCTATTTCACTGCTTTTCAGTAATGCGCTGACGGAATCGCCAAAACACAGTATCTGGCGCAAGCCGTTGGTTTGCAGTAAACCGCCATCCAGTAAACCCTGAAAATGTTCCTTGGCTGCCTGTACACTTTTGTCTTTACGTTGTGGCAAGGGCCAGGAGAATTGTTTCGCGTCAGACAGTGTTTCCTTGCGACCAATGGCTTGCAGGATATTGCGTAGTAGTGTCATCTGGTTGTTATCAAAACGTGGTGTATCAGCCAGAATCAGCAAGTCAGCAACTGTCCAGATAGCAATCTGGCACTGAAAAACAACAGCCAATGTTGGTGCAGGAGTAGCAGGTACTGAAACAGGTGATGAGGATGCTGCGGGCAATTTTTTTGCAGCCGGAATATGTTCATCCAGTAGTTCAGTGATTCGTGAAGGTTGTTCTGGCATCGTTGCGATATGAATAACCGGCGAAGGGCGTGCACCCGGCAGTGGCATGCGTGCCACATACTGGGTGATGCCCATTGCTTCGAGGTAATCCAGTCGCAATGACTCGTTCATCATTATTTTCCTGAATCAAACATTGTTTTTTTAAACGATGCTTTTTTAAACATTGTCGCCTTCCTGCGGATTGATACGCACAGCGCCAGCAGCCAGCAAGTTGAGTGCGTTCAGGTACGCTTTAACAGAAGCGACAACAATATCGGTATCCGCTCCATTGCCATTAATGATGCGTCCGGTGCGTTCCAGGCGCACAGTCACTTCACCTTGTGAATCGGTGCCGCTGGTAATGGCGTTTACTGAATACAGCAACAAATCAGCACCGCTTTGCGCGACTTTTTCAATGGCTTTGAATGCAGCATCAACTGGACCGCTACCTTCAGCAGACGTTTGCACTATTTCGCCTTTCACAGTCAGTGTTAACTGCGCATGTGGGCGGGTGCCAGTTTTTGATTGCACTTCAAGGCTCTCGAGGTGATAGGTTTCCGGTGTGTCGGTCGGTTCCATATCGCTGACCAATGCTTGTAAGTCTTCATCAAAAATTTCTGATTTTTTATCAGCGAGATCCTTGAAGCGCACGAATGCAGCGTTCAATGCTTCATCGCTCAACTCAATGCCGAGATCTTTCAAGCGCGTGCGAAATGCATTGCGTCCAGACAATTTTCCTAACACCAGTTTGTTGGCATTCCAGCCCACATCTTCTGCACGCATGATTTCGTAAGTTTCACGATGCTTTAAGACACCGTCCTGGTGAATGCCGGATTCGTGAGCAAACGCATTCGCACCGACAATCGCCTTGTTTGGCTGCACCGGATAACCGGTAATCGTGGATACCAGTTTGGAGGCGGGTACAATTTGTGTGGCATCGATACGCGTTGTCACCGGAAATATATCGCTGCGTGTACGCACGGCCATCACAATTTCTTCCAGTGATGCATTGCCTGCGCGTTCTCCAAGCCCGTTGATC
>DATIDQ010000155.1:0-9500 GCA_035456205.1 Pseudomonadales bacterium | reverse complement strand
GAGTACAAAATGGTTGCCACCGCCCGTGCCGATGTGTCGGCCATCCACCATAAATTTTTCGGTGCTGAGGCGTGAGAGTCTGGCAGCTTCATACAAAAAAGTGGTGCGTTCACTGAGTTCCCCCCAGTTAGAAGCAGGATGAATATTCACTTCAATAACGCCGGGATCTGGCGTGACGCGAAAATGTTGCAAACGCGGATCTTGTGGCGGTTCGTAACCTTCCAGTACTACGGGTGTGCCCAGTGCTTTGGCGGTCGCTTCGATAGCCGAGACAAGTGTCAGATAATCTTCTGCGTTGCGCAGCGGTGGCATAAAAAGATACAGGCGACCGTGTCGCGGTTCTGCGCACAAAGCGGTGCGGGTGATGTTGCTGGCGGATTCACCTTGTGGTGGTCGCAGCAAATTCTGTTTTTCGTGTTTTGTGCCGGAATAATAATTGGCTTGCTGTCTGATGCGCGCACTGGAAGGCAAAGGCGGAAAAAATTGCCCGGGGTCAAATGGGTGGATATACGGGTAATCAGCTTTTGCTACCCACGGTTGCGAATCTAGCGGCAGGCGGTAGCCTAATGGTGAATCGCCAGGTAACAAGCGGCAATATTCGCCACGTAAAAACCAGGCACCGGTTTCCCAACGCGTACCGTCTGCCGAACGTGCCAGCGGCAAGACATGACCGACAACATGTGACAATTGTTGATCAAATACTTTGCGTAAACGTTCGCGTTCCATGGCATCTTTGAGTCTTGCGTCATCCGGTGTGACATTGATGGGCAAGCAGCGTTCGCGCCAAAGGTAGTACAGCCAGTCTTCATAAGCGGGAAAAATATTTCGACCGGATAATTCCAGTCGCGCAGCAACACCTTGCAGGAATTTATCGGCCAGTGCAGCGTCTGCGCCATAACCACCACTTTCATCCGCATACAATTCCGGATCCAGCCAGATCGGTTCGCCATCTTTACGCCAGAAACAATTCAGTGACCAACGCGGCAATTGTTCGCCGGGATACCATTTGCCTTGCCCGAAATGTGCCAGTCCATGCGGTGCGTAATGGTGGCGTAAACGATGAAATAAATTGCCTGCTAATAAACGTTTTGTCGGCCCCATCGCTTCGGTGTTCCATTCCGCGCCATCAGGGTCATCAATCGAAACAAACGTGGGTTCACCGCCCATGGTGAGCCGCACATCGAGTTTTTCCAGATCGGTGTCGATGTTATTGCCCAATGCAAGAATTTTTTTCCATTGTTCATCGGTATACGGTTTGGTGACACGCGGCGCTTCCCACACGCGTTGCACGCTCATGTCATGTTCAAATTCACATTCGCATTTATCTACTGCGCCACTGATAGGCGCGGCGGAAGACGGATCAGGACTACACGCCAACGGAATATGACCTTCACCCGCGAATAAACCGGATGTAGGATCAAGCCCCACCCAGCCCGCGCCGGGCAAATACACTTCACACCAGGCGTGCAGATCAGTGAAATCTTTATCGGTGCCGGATGGCCCATCCAGTGATTTCACATCGGCCACCAACTGGATCAGGTAGCCTGAAACAAAACGCGCTGCCAATCCCAGTTGTCGTAACAGTTGTACGAGTAACCATGCGGTGTCACGGCATGAACCAGAACCGGCGTGCAAAGTCTGGTGTGGCGTTTGCACGCCGGGTTCCATGCGAATCAGGTAACGGATTTCACGACTCAGACGCTGGTTCAGTGCTACTAGAAAATCATTGGTAGGAACCGGGCTGCGATCAATCGTGTTCAGGTACGCGGTGAATAATTTGCTGCGTGGTAAACAGCGCAGATAAGGTGCCAGTTCGCGGCGCTCGTCTGCGGTATAGATAAAAGGTGTTTCTTTAGCGTGTGGTTCCAGGAAAAAATCGAAGGGGTTGAATACAGCCATTTCTGCAATCAGATCCACTTCTACGCGAAATTCCTGCGTCGGTTCAGGAAATACAAAGCGCGCCATAAAGTTACTTTGCGGGTCTTGCTGCCAGTTGATGAAATGTTTGCCGGGTGTCACATTCAACGAATAGGACAGGATGCGCGTGCGGCTGTGCGGTGCCGGGCGCAGACGTACCACTTGCGGGCCAAGCGTAACTCTGCGGTCGTAGCGGTAGTGTGTAACGTGGTGGAGCGCGATATGAATCGACATGGACAAATCTTCAACAACCAGCGTTGATTATTCATAGGGCAAAACTTGTGCCAGTCGTTGATTAAGGTAGATGAATGCATGAAAACGGGCTGCTACAGCACCAGAAGTGTGCGGAAGGCCCTGTTCCGCACAACAAGAGTGCTGCTATAACGGCGTAAAACCTGCGTTGATCAGCATGGTGGTCAGTGTGATCAACGGTAAGCCCACTAGTGCGGTGGGATCACTGCTGTGCACAGACTCAAGAATCGCAATACCGAGTGCTTCGCTTTTGAAACTGCCGGCGCAGTCAAACGGTTTATCACGCTCGAGGTATTGAATGATTTGTGCGTCACTCAGCGGACGATAACGGACTTGCGTTTCGATCACTCGTCGTTGCCAGGAATGGTCTATTGTGTTGAGCAGTGCGATTGCGCTGTAAAAAGTTACCGATTCACCGCGCAAGTATTGTAGCTGTTGCACAGCAGCGCCAAAACTGCCTGGCTTGCCGAGAATCTGTTCACCCAATGCAACGGTCTGGTCAGAGCCGATGATCAGTGCGTTATCAAAGTGACTGGAAACAGCATGCGCTTTTTGCACAGCCAATCGTAATGCCATATCGCTAGCACTTTCGTTATTGAATCGTGATTCATCAATATCTGGTCTGGTGCAAATGAAGGGCAAGCCCAGTGTTTGTAACTGGGTTTTACGGTAAGCCGAGGAAGATGCCAGTACCAATTTCATTATCGTTGATCATTCTTGTTGGAAATTTCTTTTTCCAGCGCGTGTAATCGCTCTTCTATTTTCTGAAGATACCCGAGTATTTTCTGCTCGCTAACAAGAACCTGCACCTCTTTTTCCAGTACCTGTTCTTCTTTTTTTACCAGTTTGGTTTCTTCGCGTGTCACGAAGAAAGCGGAAAAACTTGCCGTGATCAGCGAGAATATTCCCAGGCCAACCAACATGACGAGGCCGGCCAACAAGCGACCTCCTGTAGTGACAGGAACAACATCGCCATAGCCTACTGTTGTGACCGTTACCCATGCCCACCACATGCCATCTTCTATATTTTTGAATCCGGGTTCTATGGCTGTCATGATCACGCCTGCACAGAAGACAAAAATCCATGCCGCAAGAACTGTCAGGCCGAGATTGTTTCTTGATAGTACCACGCGAATGGTGTCGGACAAGTTGGCCAGTTTCATCACCACCAATGCGAAACGTACCGCGCGCAACATGCCGAGTTCCTGTGCGCCCCACAGGGCAGGCATAGCAACAATAATGACGACCAGATTGAACCAGTTATCGCGCAGATAACGCCAGCGTTGATTGGTAAGACACAAGAGCGTGACCAATTCCACAACGAAAAATCCCCACAGCAACCAGTCGCTGAATATATGAGTTTGGGGATTGATGAACGTAATTTCACGTTTATTGGCATACCAGGCGAGCAGGGCAAATATGGCGACAGGAAACAGGCCGATATCGAAATAACGCGCCCACACTCTTGCTTGTGCAGATTCACCCGGGGCTACGCCACCAATTCCGATCAAGTTGAAAAAGCGTCTGTTTTTCATCGCAAAAATCATGCTTCATGCCCTTTGTGCAGGGAGGTCACGGGTAAAGCGTTTCTTGCGCCGGTAGGGAAAAATGTCTTCCATATTGCCATTGCGTATGCGCTCCTGCAGGTTGCGCCAGAAATCCACATGGTAGAGATCGCTATGGAATTTCTCGAACGCGCGCTTGGCTTTCGGGTTGCCGGTAAAAAACAAACGGAACTCTTCCGGAAACACATCGAATGGATCCACGTTGTACCACGGTGTGGATGACATGGCTTGTTCATCGTTCTGTGGCTCAGGAATTTCGCGGAACACGCACTCTGTGAGGAAGCAGATTTCATCGTAATCGTAAAACACCACGCGGCCATGGCGTGTGACGCCGAAGTTCTTGAGCAGCATGTCGCCAGGAAAGATATTGGCAGCAGCAATCTGTTTGATGGCATTGCCATATTCATCCATGGCTTCTTCAATTTGCTCATCGTTGGCGCTTTGCAGGTACAGGTTGAGCGGTGTCATTTTACGCTCGGTATAGAGATGACGGATCACCAACTCATCGCCATCAATAATTAATTGCGAAGGAGCTACTTTTTGCAGCTCTTCCATCAGGGTTGGTGAAAAACGCGCCAGGGGAAAACGGAAATGGCTGTATTCCTGTGTGTCAGCCATGCGTCCCACACGATCATGGCGTGAAACCAGACGGTATTTTTCGCGCACGATTTCGCGGCTCATATCTTTCGGGGGATCGAATTTATCCTTGATAATCTTGAAAACCATTTCATAGGAGGGCAGGGTAAACACGCTCATGACCATGCCTTTGATACCAGGCGCAATAATGAACTGGTCATTCGAGTGTTGCAGGTGATGTAAAAAGCTGCGATAGAACTCGGTCTTGCCGTGTTTGTTCTGGCCTATCGCGTTGTACAGTTCCGCCACTTCTTTATTGGGCATGAGTTGACGCAGGAATGCGACAATCTGGCCGGGCACCGGTGTGTCGACCATAAAGTAGGAGCGGGTAAAGGAAAAAATGATACTGACGTCATCGGTGTCAAAAATGGCGGTATCGACATACACCGCGCCGCGCTCGTTATTGATCAGTGGAATGACAAAGGGAATCGTACGCTCGCCATCGCTGATGCGCCCGACCAGATAAGCGCCTTTGTTGCGATAGAACAGTGATTTGAGCACTTCAACCACAATGGCATCGCGATCTTCAGGCATGTGTGGCAGAACGCGTTCCTTGAGTGCATGCACAATATTCCGCACGTCGCGCTCGATGTTCTCCATCTGTATGTTCATGTTGTAGTCGGCAAGGATCTTGTAGATGAGTGCGCGAATACTGGAGCGGATGGCGTAGCGGTTAATCAGTGCATCGGCCACTTTGACGGGGGTGGAGGGCGTGCTATCCCCCACAAACATCAGGTCATCATCGATTTGCTCATGCCGGAACAGATAGCAGAAGATCGAGTTATAGAAAGTTTCCAGCAGCTCCTGGTTGTCCCATTCGGCTATTTGCTGCTGATAGACTGGTTTCAGGGCTTGCCAGAAAGCCGTTGTTTCGCAATCCGCCCCGGCCTGCTCCTGTAGCTCGGCAGCGAGCTCGATAACAATTTCTTTATATAAATCAATGCGTTGCTTGGCTATATCTTGGGCTTCTGCCCACTGCGCCTTTTCAAACAGGCCACGGGCAGCCTGTGTCATAAGCTGAAAGCATTGAAAATATCGCCCAAAGCCTGTAACAATGAGGGCGGCTGCCTGTCCGAGGTCTGACATCGGTTGCCTTATTGAATAAGAAGAATTGTCTAAACGACTTTTGTAAACGTGGACTATATAGACATTTTACCATGCAGATGAAAACCATAATGACTGGCCAGCGCACCTTGCAAATGGCCATATTGATTGTGTCGCTGGTAGTTGCGCCGATGGCGCAGGCCATGCTGTACGTCTATCGCGGCCCTAGCGGTGAAAAAGTCGTGACCAATATGCCGCAGACCGGCAATGGTTATAAATTGATGGGAAAAGAAGAAACCGTCGATAAAATCAGCTATCTGGTAGGGAGAAAAGGGCCAACCGCTGCTGATGCTCCTTTATTCATGGGAGTTTCTGGCAAACCGTACAAACGAAAGTGGGTTAATTCCTCCGAATACGATACTTATATACGTGCCACGGCAGCTAAATACGGTGTTGAACCGGCATTGGTCAAGGCTGTCATCCAGGTGGAATCCAACTTTGATCCTGATGCGGTGTCACGTGCCGGTGCACGCGGTTTGATGCAGCTGATGCCGGATACGGCGGCGATGTATTCACTGGGTTTACACCAGTTGTTTAATCCGTGGCAAAACATCGAAGCTGGCGTGAAACATCTGGCTTATCTGAAAACATTGTTCCCGAACAATATGGAGTATGTGATTGCTGCATATAACGCCGGTGAAAACAATGTGGTGAAATACAACGGTATTCCGCCGTTTCCGGAGACGGTGGATTACGTGCAGAAAGTGAAGTCTTCGCACAATATCTTCAAGCGCGTATTTTTGTAACGCCTGATTATTTCTGGTTCTGCCGGACCACTTCAAATAAACAGACGCCGGTGGCAACTGAAACATTCAGGCTGCTGGT
Source organism: Pseudomonadales bacterium (assembly GCA_035456205.1). Taxonomy (GTDB): domain Bacteria; phylum Pseudomonadota; class Gammaproteobacteria; order Pseudomonadales; family UBA7239; genus UBA7239. The sequence goes on along the minus strand of DATIDQ010000155.1, from coordinate 3,201 downwards.
TTCGCCCAACATGGGAATAGCAATCAACTCATCGCAGTTTTCCTTGGTGAGTCTGCGCATGCCGCTGCCTTCAGCGCCCATCACCAACGCCATCGGCGTTTTCAGTTTTGCCTGATAAAGTGTTTCTGTCGCTTCGCCTGCTGCACCAATCACCCATACACCATGTTGTTGCAATTGTTTTATAGCGCGCGACAAATTGGTCACAACGACTAGTGGCACCAGATCGGCTGCACCCGCTGCCACTTTGCGCACGGTGCTGGTCATGCTGGCAGAATTATCGCGTGGAATGATGACGGCGTGTACGCCAGCAGCTTCTGCTGTGCGCATGCAGGCGCCGAGATTGTGTGGGTCGGTGACGCCATCCAGTATTAGTGCAAATAATGCACGGCCGTGGCGTTCAGCGAGTACGTCGAGAAAATCTTCATCGTACTGTTCACCCGGGCGGCATTCGGCAATGATGCCTTGATGATTGCCGTCAACGAGTTTATCCAGTTGTTTGCGCGGTTCGCGTGCAATTTCGATGTTCTCACGCTGCGCATTGTCCAGCAGTTTTTGTACCCGGTCATCCTGGCGTCCTTGTTGTACATAGATGCGCAACAAACGTTGTGGTTGTGATTTCAGTACAGATGCAACACTGTGGATGCCGTAAATCCATTCGTTCTGGCTCATTTTTTAGCCTTGCCTCCAGCAGGCTTTTTTTTCTTTGCTGCTGGTTCTGGTTTTTTTGCAGATGATTTTTTTGCAACAGCTTTAGTTTTTTCTGTGCTATTGGTTTTTACGGAATCATTGCTTTTGGCAAACGGTTTTTTCTTTTCTGTGTTCTGGCTGTCTTTTTTGGGGCGGTACAGTTGCAGTAATTCCAGATCAATTTTCCGGTCATCAAGATCCACGCGTACTACACGCACCTGCACGCTGTCACCAAGGCGATAGACTTCACGAGTGCGCTCACCGACCAGGCGTTGGCCTGCAGCATCAAAATGGTAGTAATCACGTTTCAGCATCGTGACGTGAACCAGTCCTTCGATGTAAATATCTTTCAGCTCGACAAACAAACCGAAACTGGTGACAGCATTGATCACGCCATCAAAGGTTTCTTCAACATGATCCAGTAGATATTCGCATTTTAACCATGCAACAACATCGCGGGACGCTTCATCGGCACGGCGTTCACAGCTGGAGCACTGCACACCGAATGCATCCATGGCTGCATCGTCATAAGGATAGATTTTGTTTTGTGGCAGTTTTGGTGCGCCGTCCGCGCAGCGCACCTGTTTGACTTCCGGACGATTACGCACGAGATAGCGGATGGCGCGATGCACCAGCAGATCCGGATAGCGGCGGATCGGTGACGTGAAGTGTGCATAACTGTCGTAATCCAGACCGAAGTGGCCGATATTTTCCGGTTGATACACGGCCTGGCTCATAGAGCGCAACAGCATGGTTTGTATCAGGCGTGCATCACTGCGGCCAACAGCACTGGCAAGCAGTGTCTGGTAATCGCCTGGCGTGGGTTTGCTGCCGCCACCAAGACCGAGGCCTAACTCGCCAAGAAATGCACGCAAGTTTTTCAGTTTTTCTTCGCTGGGGCCTTCATGCACGCGAAACAGTGCCGGCATTTTCTGTTTTTCCAGCAGAGTGGCTGCGCAGGTATTAGCGGCTAGCATGCATTCTTCGATCAGTTTGTGTGCTTCATTGCGCACCACAGGAATAATGCGATCTATTTTTCGGTTGTCTGCAAAAATAATGCGCGTTTCCTGAGTTTCAAAATCAATGGCGCCGCGTTCGTCACGCGCTCCACGCAATGCCTGATACAGTGAATAAAGATTATCTACATGAGGAGCCAGTGCAGCGTGTAGTTTGCGCACGGTGCCGTTTTTTTCAGAGTCATGTTTTTCCGTTTTTGCTGCAATAATCTGTGCCACGGTGGTGTAGGTAAAGCGCGCTTGCGAATGCATCAAGCCTTCGTAGAACTGGAATTTTGATATTTTCCCAGCGGTGTTGATAGTCATTTCGCATACCATACACAGACGGTCTACTTTCGGCATCAAAGAGCAAAGGCCATTGGAAATTTTTTCCGGCAGCATCGGTACAACCGAGCCAGGAAAATAAACCGATGTAGCGCGGTGTTCTGCTTCACGATCCAGTGCGCTTTTGGGTGTGACGTAATGCGAGACATCCGCAATCGCGACGTATAGTGTCCAGCCACCACCTTTGCGCGGTTCGCAGTACACGGCGTCATCAAAATCGCGTGCGTCTTCGCCATCAATTGTCACTAATGGTAAGTGGCGTAAATCGATGCGATGTTTTTTGTCTTTTGCCAGAACAGTTTCAGATAAAACTGCTGCTTCTTTTTCAACTGCTGCAGGCCATTGCCATGGAATACCGTGGTTGCGTACAGCGATCTGGATTTCCATGCCGGGATCGAGATGCTCGCCCAACACTTCTATCACACGGCCCACCGCCATGCGTTTGTGGTCGGGGTAGTGGTCAATGCCTACCACGACCATTTGCCCGTGTCTGGCGTTGTTACGGTTTTGTGGCGGAATAGCGATATCCTGATTGATGCGTGTGCTATCCGGCTTCACATAAAAAACACCGTCTTCTTCAAAAAAACGTCCGGCCAGTTGTTGATGCGCGCGTGCCAACACTTCAACAATAGCTGCCTCCACACGGCCGCGTTTATCAATGCCGCGCGGGCTGGCCAATACTGTGTCGCCATCAAATACCATGCGCATTTCACGTGCGCTGAGATACATATCCTTGTCGCCATCTTCCGGGCGCAAAAATCCGAAACCGTCGCGGTGCGCCAGTACGCGACCTTTGACTAAATCGGCTTTGCCGGCTGGTACAAAACCGTTGCGGCGATTCTGTAGCAGTTGGCCATCGCGACACATCGCGCCCAATCTGCGACGCAGTGCTTCAATCTGCTCTTCGTCCTGCAGGTTCAGTTTTTCACACAGGGCGGGGTGATCCATCGGGCCGCCGCTGTTTTCCAGTAACTCGATGATAAATTCACGGCTGGGAATCGGGTTGGCATATTTCTCGGCTTCGCGGCCAAAATGTGGATCACGTTTGGCAGTCTGGGGTGAAGTGGTTTTCTTAAAAGGTTTAACGGGCTTGAAAGGTTTAACGGACTTGGCCGGCGCAGCCGCAGATTTTTGTTTGGTCGGCTTCTGGCCGGTTTTTTTGCCAGTAGGGGGA
>DATIDQ010000154.1:0-5549 GCA_035456205.1 Pseudomonadales bacterium | reverse complement strand
AACCTTGTCGGAAGAGAAACGAACTATATTGGTTGCGCAAGGCGAGACCTTGACCAGCGTAGTCAATGCACTAGCACAAGAGGGCATTATTCATAACCCCGAATGGTTGCTGCTTTTTGCAAAATTGCAAAAGCAAACCAGTATTCGTGCTGGTGAATATGAGTTGCAACAGGGTTTGACTGGTGAAACGTTATTACAACGTCTGGCCAGTGGACGCGTAGTGCAATATCAGGTCACTTTCATTGAAGGCAGCACATTAGCCGACAATATGAAATTACTTACTGCCCCTAAAAAACTGATTGACGATGTTGACAGCATCACTGATGAGCAGTATCGCGCTATTTTCGGATTTTTGCCTTCAGAAGCAGAAGGCTGGTTTTTTCCTGATACTTACACATATGTTAGCGGCATGAAAATTTCCGATGTGCTGCGACAGGCTCATAACCGGATGCGGACAATACTCGATGAAGAGTGGCAAAAACGTGCGGCCGACCTCCCATATAAAAATCCCTATGACGCACTGATCATGGCCAGTATTGTTGAAAAAGAAACAGGGGCTGCCAGTGAAAGAAAGCAGATTGCTGGTGTATTTATCAGGCGTATGAAAATAGGCATGAAGTTACAAACAGATCCCACTGTGATTTATGGTTTGGGCAAAGACTTCAATGGCGATCTGAAGCGCAGTCACTTGAAAGAGTATTCACCCTGGAATACATATGTCATCGACGGTTTGCCTCCAACGCCGATTGCCTGGCCCAGCCGTGCTGCAATTAACGCAGCTCTGAACCCGGCCCAGGGTAAAGCGCTTTTCTTTGTGGCAAAGGGCGACGGCACACACATTTTTTCAGAAACACTGTCACAACATGAAAATGCAGTGAATGAATACCAGTTGCGCCGTAAAGCCAACTACCAGTCATCGCCTGTCAATGCTCCCGATCCCTCTGCAGTACCGGTACCTGAAATATGAAAACCAAAGGGAAGTTCATCACGATTGAAGGCGGAGAAGGGGTAGGAAAATCTACCAATATTGCCTGTGTTGAGAAATTTCTTCATTCACAGTCTGTTGCATTCATAAAAACACGCGAGCCAGGTGGTACACCACTGGCAGAAGAATTGCGCGACATTTTACTGGCGCCACGTGAAGAAAAAGTGTGTGAAAAAACAGAGCTGCTCCTGATGTTTGCAGCAAGAGCGCAACACCTTCAGCAAGTGATTATGCCAGCACTAGAACAGGGCATCTGGGTTATTTGTGATCGTTTTACCGATGCTACTTATGCCTATCAGGGCGGTGGGCGCGGCCTTTCTATGGATACGATTGCCGCATTGGAAAATCTTGTGCAGGAAGGTTTGCAGCCGGATCTGACATTATTGCTGGATGTTGATGTGCAAACAGGTCTTACGCGATTGAATGATCGTCCCGCAACAGATCGCTTTGAGCGCGAACAGAAAGATTTTTTTGAAGCTGTGCGCACCATGTATCGTCAGCGCGCACAACATGATCCACAACGCTTTCGTATCATCGATGCAAGCCAGACGTTAGACGCTGTACAAGTCGATATTATTGCAACGCTGACTGCTTTTGTGAGCGCAAATAATGACTAATCTTGCTCTCGCGCCAGTCCCTTTGCCATGGCAGCAAAATCAGTGGCAGTTGTTATCCGACAGAAATCAGCATGGACGTTTGGCGCATGCCTTGTTACTGCATGGCACGGCTGGCGTAGGGAAAGGGCATCTGGCTCGATTACTGGCATCAGCACTGTTATGTGAAAATCCACAAAATCATTTACCGTGCAATCAATGCCATGCCTGCCAGTTATTTGCTGCAGGCTCCCATCCTGATTTCTTTTTGGCCAGCACTGCATATGGTGTGAGTGATCAGTCCGATGAAGAAGGCGAATCGAAAAGTCGCAAAACAAAGAAACCGGTAACACCAAGTAAGCAGATCAAAATGGATTGTATCCGTGCGTTGATTCACTTCAGTACACACTCGGCACATCAAAGCGGAAAACGTATAGCAATTATCGAGCCGGCAGAGTGGCTGAACCACAACGCAGCCAATGCATTATTAAAAACACTGGAAGAACCCGGCGAAGGCTTGTTTATTATTCTGGTATCACACCAGCCCTCAAGATTATTGCCAACACTTCGTAGCCGCTGTCAGGCGCTTTTATGTCAGACGCCTGACCATGCTCAATCCATGGCCTGGTTGCGACATCATATTGCGCCAGAACGCGCAGAAACTGCTTTGGCTTTCAGTCAGGCTGCACCATTAAAAGCACTTGCCGCAGTGCACGCTGAACATGATTTACTCTACCGTGAAATCATACTGACACTGGAAGCCTGTCGTCAGCGTGAAGTGACATATCTTTTTGCCGCAGAATCATTGGCCAAGCATGAGCCTGTTATGGTGCTGGAATGGTGGATGGCATTGGTGCATCGTCAATCTTGCATGCAACCGGCCGCGGATTTTATAAAATTTAATGATAATTTGATGGGAGCGCGGCGCAAGGCACAGAGCACGGCCAACCCGAATGCCCGTATGTTATTTGAAGCATTGTTGATCGACTGGATTAATGTAAAGAATTGAGGAAGCTAAAAATGAAAAGACCTGTCTGGTTGTTCAGTATGGACAGCGAACGTTTTTCCGCAGCACCGATGACCACTGGTGGTTTGAAATCCTGTTTCCAGAAATATGGCACTACAGCTGCAGAAACTGATATCAATATCGTGCATTTTATTGTGCGAGAAGAAATTGAACCATGGTTTGCAGAACAGTGGTTAAAAGAATGCCTGCCGCAAGTACGCGCAGCATTGGAAGCGGGTTTACAACCTGTAGTGGGTTTCAGCGTTTACACCTGGAATGCCGCAGAGTTTATTGATCTGATTCGGCGTATTCGCCAGAGCTGCCCGGAAATCTGGATAATCCTCGGGGGGCCGCATGTACAACAGGTAGAAGATTATCTGTTGGTTGATCCTATTGATGCTGTTGTGATGGGCGAAGGTGAATTTACTTTCGTTGAATGGTTGGACACAGCACATCTAAAAAGCTGGCGCGATATTGCAGGTCTGGCTTTCGTTGAAGATGGTGCCATCATCAAGAATGCTACCCGTAATCGCACACTTGATTTATCTGTGTTTCCTTCCGCACTGGATGTTATTCCACTCACCGGACCGGACGGCAAACCACTCTATGAATCTGTGGCGTATGAAACCAGCAGGGGTTGCCCATTCAAATGCTCTTTTTGTGAATGGGGCACAGGTATGCTGGGCACAAAAATTTACCAGTTTCCACTGGAGCGCATTCGCAGTGACTGGGAAAAAATTATCGGCGCGGGCATTGCCAATATCTGGCTGGCTGATTCCAATTTTGGTGCACTGAAAGAAGATATCGAAAAAACACGCATTGTTTGTGATTTGAAAGATAAAACAGGTTTGCCTTCCACGTTTGCTACATCCTGGTCAAAAAAACATAACCCGCGTGTACAAGAGATTGTGTTGATGCTCAATCAACATGGTTTGCTGCCTCACTATCAGCTGGCATTGCAAACGCTCACGCCATTGGCTTTGGAGCTGTCCAACCGCAAAAATATGGCGGCCAATGAATATGAACCGATAGCCAAAGCCATGGCAGAAGCGGGCGTGCCGATTGCAGCCGAACTTATCTGGGGTTTACCCGGCGATAATCTGGCTGACTTTGAACGTAATCTTGACAAGCTGATTGCCACGTTCCCGAACGTCAATATTTTTACCTACAACTTACTACCCGGAACAGAATTTTACGAAAAACGTTTCGAGTACAAAATTGAAACCGTGCCTGTTGCCGGTTACGGTCGGGCAAAAGGTGAATATGTCATTGGTTGCCACACATTCAGTGTGGAAGAAGGGCTGGAAGGTTACTTCCTGATTGCAGCACATATGGTACTGGTACATGGCACGCTCTTGCCGTTCACCATCCGTTATCTGGCATTGGAAGCCAGTATCCCGGCTTCACCCTTGATGCGCGCTATCCTGAAGAAATTGTTGGAGCATTTTGGTGACATCATCACAGCGTCACCAGTCAATGAAATGACAGTACATGACAAGCTGAAAATTTATGAGAACCGGGCCGAGCTCTATGTGGCCTTGTTTGATGATATTGCAGGAACGTTCGATATCATCCGTGAGGCAGTACATGAATGGTTAGCTAGCCATGGTGCCAATGACGAACTGTACCAGCGTGTCGATCTGATGCTGGCACTGGACCTTGCCCTCTGCCCACGCAAAGGAGATCCCTCAGTGGAATTTCACCATGTAGACGGTAACGCCGAGGCAATTATCAAGGCTCTGGAAGCCATGGATCTGCCTGATGCGACATCATTCTCAGGCTACACTGAGCTGAAAGTCGAATATCCAGGTGGTGTAGGAACCGTATTAAAGGATCCGGATGGAGGCAGCTGGATGCGTGGTAGCTGGACTGTTGCTTCTGGCCATTCAGCAAGCGATGGCATCAGAATGCTCGACTTTGTAGAGGCAAGATAGCGTATGCTATCTTTAGAAACGGCAAGTAAAGAATAAGATAAGGAAACGCACTCTATGCAAGACAACACCATCCTGTTGGTTGAAGACAATGCCGATGACGAGGCACTAGCCCTGCGTGCACTGCGAAACAGTGGGCATGTCAAGGAAGTGGTGGTGGTGCGTGATGGCGCGGAAGCGTTGGACTATCTATTTGGTAATGGGCAGTACGCCGAGCGCGATACCGATATCCAGCCACGCTTGATCCTGTTGGATATGAAACTGCCTAAACTGAACGGGCTGGATGTGTTGCGGCGCATTCGCCAGGATGAACGCACACGGTATCATCCGGTGGTGTTGATGACATCCTCCCGTCAGGAGACTGACATTATTGCCGGATACAGTCTCGGTGCTAACAGTTATGTACAAAAACCCGTTAACTTCGATGAGTTTGTGGAATCGATACGCGATCTTGCCCGCTACTGGATGCAAATTAATCGCACACCGAATTTATCAATAGGCGCGAACAGATAGTTTTGTAGCTGTAACCTTAAGAGAAAAATAACATCATGTATCTGAATGTATTGATTGCAGATGATTGTGAAGATGACGCTCTCCTTCTAGTCCGGGAATTGCGTAAAAGTGGTTATGACCCCCAGTTTGAACGCGTTGAAACTCGTGCCGGCATGGAGCAAGCGCTGGAACAACGCCATTGGCAATTGATCATTACTGATCACACCATGCCTGGCTTCAATTCCTCTGATGTACTTGAAATGGTCAAACGTAGCGGGCTGGATGTCCCCGTCATTATTGTTTCTGGCACGATTGGAGAAGAAGTTGCTGTGCACGCGATGAAAACCGGTGCACATGATTACATTATGAAAGACAGTCTTGCACGATTGATTCCTGCTATAGAGCGTGAATTGCGTGACTCCGAAACACGAAGAGCCCGCAGTCAGGCAGAGCAGGCGCTGTCGCACATGGCCTATCATGATTCACTGACCAATCTGGTTAACCGTTCCATGTTGAACGATCGACTGGAGCAGGCTTTATTA
>DATIDQ010000153.1:0-7351 GCA_035456205.1 Pseudomonadales bacterium | reverse complement strand
TCAACATGCGGCCATCACTACCGGAGTACAGCAATACGCGGCCAGCGTCTTTCAGAGTCTGAAAACCGGTGGGCATCATCTTCACCACATCAGCTAATGGATCACCCACGACAATATCCAACACGCCGTCTTTATTCTGATCCGGCACTACCGCAATGGCTGTACCCAATTGTTGATTAGCAGCGGAGCCGTTAATAGTACGAATAACAGCATTATCCTTGCCGGAAACAATCTGAATCTTGCCAGATTTTTTCAGTATTTTTCCGCTGCTCAAAAAATTGGCCATCGGCGATCCAACCAGCAGATCCACAACGCCATCTTTATTGATGTCAGCCATCGCCACACTGCTGCCCAGTTGTTCGCCTTTTGCAGTGCCGTGTTGTTGCAACAACAACGCTGGATCGTTCACAAATACGTCGCAGACATCACCCTGTGCATCACCATCGGTATTAAGTTGGTCAGCGTTTGATATCAGTGAACAGTTATCGGCATTATCACCAATACCATCACCGTCTGTATCAACAGATTCAGATGCATCTAATGGAAATGCATCACTAACATCTGGAACTCCGTCGTTATCATCGTCGTTGTCGCAGGCGTTGCCTTGAATATCGCCATCCGTATTCAGCTGATCCGTGTTCGAAACAGAAACACAGTTATCAGACAAGTTATCAATAGTGTCGTTATCTGTATCACCGTTTGGCGTAGAGTCACACTCGTCACCAGCACCATCAACATCCGTATCGGTTTGTGATGCATTCGATAGAGCAACGCAGTTATCGGCGTTGTTGCCCACACCATCTGTATCCGTATCTGCAGATTCAGCAGCGTTCAACGGGAATGCGTCAGAGGCATCTGCAACACCGTCGTTGTCGTCATCAGTATCACACGCGTTGCCTTGCGCATCGCCGTCGGTATTTAGCTGATCGGGATTGCTTGCTGAAGGACAATTATCGAGTATCAATCCGGAATTGGCTTGGCATGTTGCATTACATGCAGAACGCCAATTATTAGGAAATCCATCATTATCAGTATCCACAGACGCTGCGGGATTTAGTGGAAATTTGTCACTGGAATCGTTTGTGCCATCATTATCATCATCGGCATCGCAAGTGTCACCTTGAGAATCACTATCAGTGTTCAGTTGGTCTGCATTGGCTTGATCCGGGCAATTGTCTAACGCCAGACCTGAAGCAGATTGACACGCAGCATCACAAATTGCTGTCCAGGTATTCGGGGAACCATCATTATCACTATCTGATGACGCTGCCGGATTGCGTGGATATTTATCTGCAATATCAGCAACACCGTCATTATCATCATCGCTATCGCAAACATCGCCTTTACCGTCGCCATCGGTATCAAGCTGATCAGTATTTGCATTGCCAGGACAATTATCGGCAAAACCATCAACGCCATCACCATCTACATCGCCAACTTGCGAGGAATCCAGTGGGAAAGCATCATCTGTATTAGCTAGACCATCGTTATCAATATCATCGTCGCAAGCGTCTCCTTTCCCATCACCGTCCGTATCCAGTTGGTCTGCGGCAGCATTCAGTGGGCAATTATCACTGGCATCATTCAAGCCGTCATTGTCGGCATCGGCATCGATGCCATCGCCAATACCATCATCATCTATATCTGCTACTAACCACTCAGCCCGATTCATTGACGCCTTGTTGCCTGCTGCAACAAATTGGCCACCCACTTGCAGATTGCCCTGCTTATCTACCATTAACGCCAACACCGTGTTATTCACACCTGAGCCAAGCGCTGCCCACTCTGTACCATTCCAACGGGCAATATTGCTAACTGGCACGCCTGCAGCAAACGTGAAGCTACCACCGGCATACAGCACATCATTGCTGTCTACTGCCAGTGCAGAAATATCACCATTAATACCCGAACCAGCTGGTGGCGCCACCTTGTTCCATGCGCTGCCATCCCATTGTGCAATGCGTGAAATTGAGCTGGTTCCTATTAACGTAAATTCCCCGCCCGCATAAACAATACCTGTGCTATCCACAGCCAGTGCACGAATAGTATCGTTCATAGTTGTAGTACCTAGTCTGCTCCATGCAGACCCGTTCCATTTGGTGACTTTTGCAGTGGGCGTAGCTAAATAGGCAGTAGCTGCAACGTAAAGGTTGTCTTGCTTATCAATGGCCATGGCGAGTACAGATCCATCTGCCCCAAGGTTGCTGCCGCTGTATAGATCATCCCAAGTGCTGCCGTCCCATTGGGCAACTCCATTAACGGTTTTCCCACCCGCGTATTGAAAATCACCACCGACATAAAGCGTGTCATGGCTATCCACAACCAGAGAATAAACAGCGCCATTGACATAAGGCAGGGTAGACCATTGGCTACCATCCCATTTCATAACCCCGGTACCACTACCTCCAATACCTGCATAAAGATTGCCGATGCTATCAGTGGCTAAAGCGTAAACGTTCTGACTGATACCTGGACCCAATGCGCTCCAGCTACTGCCATTCCATTTGGCAATGCTATTGGCACTCACGCCAGCGATATTAGTAAATTTGCCTGCTATGTAGAAATTTCCTGTTGCATCCTCTGCAAAAGCCAGCACCGCATCATTAGCGCCCTGCGTCGATGGTGCACCCATGCTGAACCACTTGCTGCCATCAAATCTGGCAATTTTTGATGCCGACCCAAGCGACGTAAAATCTCCTCCGGCATACAACTGCCCTGCTTGATCCAATGCCATTGTGCGAACCAGGGCATTGGATCCTGAAGTAGCCACTTTATTCCAGCTAACACCATTCCATTTCGCTATCCTGTTTATTCCAACTCCACCAGCAATAGTGAAGTCTCCTGCTGCATAAATGTTGCCGACAGGATCAGCGAGCAGGGCGTAAACCGCGTTATTCATACCAGAACCAAGAACACTCCAGGCGCTGCCATTCCATTTCTGGATATACCCACTAAACAAACCACCAGCATAGAGTGCATTACTACTATCCACAGATAATGCACGCACCGTCGCACTAAAACCGGAACCGAGTGCACTCCAGTTAGTACCGTCCCATTTTGCAATGCGATTAGCGCTGACACCTCCAGCATTTGTAAAATCACCACCCGCATAAAGCACACCATTACTATCAAATGTGAGTGCATATACCGAGCTATTCATGCCGACGCCAAGACCGCTCCAGCTAACTCCATCCCATTTCGCTACTCTGCCGAGAGCTCCACTGTAATTAAACCCTCCACCAGCATATACATTGCCCGCAGCATCTACTGTCAGCGCTTGAATACCGGTAATGCCAGCCCCCAATGCGGACCAGCTCACACCATTCCATTTTGCAATCCCGCTCGCACTAACACCTCCAGCTGCTGTAAAAAGACCAGCAACATATAAATTACCGGCACCATCGAGCGCCAAAGATCTCACCTGACCATTCAGGCCACTGCCCAACGTGTTCCAATGGCTACCATCCCATCGAGCAACATAATTCGCAGCAGTATCGCCTACTAATGTAAAAGAGCCACCAATATAAACATCAGTTCCGTTGGACACTACTGCATAAACATTTGCATTGGCACCGACTATAGAGCCACCAGCAGCAATCCAGTTTTCATCTCCCACTGTTGGGTCAATCATCAGTGGATATTGCGCAGTACTATCGTCAACTACGATAGTGAATTTATTTTCTGCAAGTGATTCTGCGTTTGCAGGAATTATTATTTTTGCAGGAATAATTTTGTTGTTTGCATCCGTCACTTTCAAACGATCATAAGTGAGCCTGCGCCCTGAATGATTCAGCGTGACAGTCAGGCCGCTCTCTTTACTGGTGAGTTTTGCATCATCAATACTGATTTGCACTTGCAGCACGCCGTTGCCCGCAGGTTTGAGCGGGACAATAAAATCCTGGCGAATACCATCATGGGTATTGCTGAATTTCTCAGCGATACCACCACTGAATGTGTGATAAACCACATCACCATCACGGTAGATTTTTGAAGAACTTACCGTTTGTAATGCACCTTCACGTCCCCATTGTTTGAGGCGCAATCCAAAACCACCCTTACCAACACTGTTGCCTATGGAATCAAACACTACACCCTGCGGAGTGATATGCGCCGAGACTGTTTGCATGGCATTGGTGAGTATGAAAGTGCCATCACTCCTGGATTCTGTTGCAAAAGTGCCGGGATGAATCTGCTGGCCGAGCAATTCGTCAAAGCCAGCTGACCCAGTAGCGTGACGTTCAGCTTTAGTACGCTCCGTAATAGCGGCACTCGCCAGCAGCGGAAACATAATGGCTAGAGTGACAATCAAACGGCGAAAAATGTTGTAGCCCATGGATATCATCCTTTTCATCTCGTTATTATTTTCGATCGATATGTGCCTGATCGTACAAGAAAGAATGCCCTCTATCCACTACCCACTCGTGTGGGGAGAAGCGTATCCCGGCCCTCCCCGCAACCCCGACTATTACGGTGCCGCCCCAAATGGGTTTCCGGTATCATTCGCGGCTCTTTCAACAGGGAAATGCTTCCTGCGAGGTTATGACTGATGACACCCGAAGAACAGAAAAAAGCCTTTGAAGCCGAGTTGTACACTTGGGTTGGCCGTGAAATCGCCCCGCCGACACCCGGCCTTGATCTGGTGAACGAAGCCATGATCCGCCACTGGTGCGAAGTGATGGGCGATGCCAACCCCGTCTATACCGATGCCGCCTTTGCCGCCAAGTCTAGCAAGGCGGGTTTGATCGCCCCGCCCACCATGCTGCAGGCGTGGAGCATGGAAGGCTACCCGATGGCATTCGAGCGCGATGCTGCTGAGCTGGATGGCCAACGCCAGCTGCACGCTTTCATGGAAAAGCACGGCTTCACCGGCGTGCTCGGCACCAACTGCGACCAGGAATATTTCCGTGATTTGAAAGTAGGCGATCAGGTTGTTGCCCACACCAAAATCCATTCCATCTCGGAAGAAAAAGCTACCGGCATGGGCACGGGGTATTTCATCGAGACTCGCACCGAATTTACTGACCAGAATAAAGAACCTGTCGGCACCATGTTGTTTCGTGTGCTGAAATTCAAACCGGCGCAAGCTGCAAAACCGGTTGCCGACAATGCGCAGGAAGAAAATAAAGCACCGACCCGTGCGCGCTCTGTACGCGGCCATGACAACGCATGGTGGTGGGAGCAAGTCGAGAAAAACAAAGTATTGCCAATCCAGCGCTGCAAAGGTTGTTCAACCCTGCGCCATCCGCCGCGTCCGTTCTGCAACCAGTGCCAGAGCGGCCAGTGGGATTTTGTCACCTCAAAACTCGAAGGCGAAATTTTCAGTTTTGTTGAATTGCATTACCCGGAAATCCCCGGTTACACCTATCCGCTGATGTGCGCCGTGATCACCCTCGATGAAGGCACACGCATCCTGTCCAACGTCATCGATTGCAAACCGGAAGACGTGCAAATCGGCAAGCGTGTGAAAGGCGAAATCCTGCAAGTGGATGTCGACAACGTCCTTCCACAATTCAGACTGGTATAAGGAGCGGAATATGAAACAGACTCTGAAATTCAGCTCCATCAACGTAGGCGATAAACTGCCAGAACTCGGCGTGGATATTTCTGTCGGCTTTATTGTCGGCGGTGCGATTGCTTCCCGCGATTTCACACCCGTGCATCACAACAAGGCTGCAGCGAATGCTTCAGGCTTGGCGAATGTGTTTCCAAACATTCTTACTGACAACGGTTTAGTAGGGCGTTTTGTGACCGATTGGGCCGGCCCCGATTCCACCCTGAAACGCGTCAACATCAAACTCGGCGCGCCGGTACAACCGGGTGAAGTGTTGAAATTCACCGGCGAAGTGGCGGCAAAAGATGATGCGACCGGTATCGTCGATATAAAAGTGACAGGCAAAGGACTGTGGGGTATGCACCTCGATGGTATTGCCCGCGTCCAGTTGCCGCAGTGAGGAACCAATAATGAAAATTGCAAACCTGAAAGACAAAGCCGCCATCGTCGGCGCAGGCAACACCGAGTTTTCCAAAAACTCTGGCCGCAGTGAATTGTCACTCGCTTGCGAAGCGATTCTTGCTGCTCTGGATGATGCAGGTCTCAAACCGTCTGACGTCGACGGCATGATTACCTACACCATGGACAACAACGATGAAATCGAAATTGCACGCGCCATCGGCTGCAATGATTTGTCGTACTACTCACGCGTGCCACACGGCGGCGGCGCAGGCACCGGCACCATCCAGCAAGCCGCGATGGCGATCGCCACAGGTGCTGCGGAAGTGGTGGTGTGCTGGCGCGCATTGAACGGCCGTTCCGGTCACCGCTATTCCAGCGGTGTAGCCGGCGACATCGTCACCGGCGACATGATCCACTACGGCTGGTATATCCCTTACGGTTTGTTGACACCCGCGTCATGGGTATCCATGTACCACAAACGCTACGAGCATTTGTTTGGCAATACACGTGATGCACTGGCAGAAATTGCCATGGTTACACGTGACTACGCCGTCACCAACCCGAATGCGTTTTTTCACAACCGTCCGCTGTCGCGTGAAGAATACGACAAGGCAAAAGCGATTTCGCTGCCGTTCAAATTGTACGATTGCTGTCAGGAGTCTGACGGCGGCTCAGCTGTAGTACTGACTACACCGGAGCGTGCCAAGCATTTGAAAAAAATGCCGGTATTCGTAAAAGGTGTCGGCGCATACGCTGATAAAAACACTGAGGCGATGACCAATTTTTACGCCGATGAAATTGCCCAGATTCCCGCGATGGATCTCGCAGCGAAACAGGCGTATGCACAAGCCGGCATGAAACCGGACGATATCGACGCTGCGATTATTTACGACGCATTCACCGCCATCGTCATGTGGCAGTTGGAAAGCTGGGGCTTTGCCGCACCGGGCAAATCAGCAGACTTCATCACTTCAGGCGCACTGCGCCCGGATGGTCGCCTGCCCACCAACACCCATGGCGGCCAGTTGAGCGAAGCGTATATTCACGGCATGAACGGTATTGTTGAAGGCGTGCGTCTGGTGCGTGGCGAATCACTCAACCAGCCAAAGAAAAACATCAACAACGTGGTGGTGACTTCCGGTGTCGGCGTGCCAACCGGCGGCATGATTATCGGCAAGTAACACTGTTTTATATAATCCATAAAAAACAAGGACAACACATGAACACAAAACGATTCATATCGACCGCAGCCATTGCTGCATCCAGCCTCTTGATGACTGGATGTGGTTCCCTGCTTCAGGGAACCAGTCAATATACGATGGTATCTACCAACAATGACGCAGACAGAAAAAACACACAATGCACGCTGGCCAATGAAGAAGGACGCTGGAATACAGC
>DATIDQ010000152.1:0-12250 GCA_035456205.1 Pseudomonadales bacterium | reverse complement strand
AGTGCATGGTTACAATGCCAAACCGAATGAAAAGAGCCTCAACTGAACAACATGATGCACCTTCTGACTGACCCGCAAGCCTGGATGGCGTTTTTTACCCTCACCGCTCTTGAGCTGGTGTTGGGCATCGACAACATTATTTTTATTTCAATTCTGGTTGAGAAATTGCCGAAGGCTCAGCGTGAAGTTGCGCGGCGTATCGGTTTGTTTCTGGCGATGTTTATGCGCATTGGATTATTGATGACGCTGGCATGGATTGCCGGTTTGACTGACCCTGTTTTCAGTCTGCTGGATCACGGAGTTTCCGGGCGCGATATTATTCTGGTGGCCGGCGGTTTATTTCTGTTATGGAAGAGCACTCAGGAAATTCATCAGTTACTAGAAGGTATTGAAGGAGAAGCATCCAGCACCGTCAAAAATACTTTTTTTGCCATTATCTTGCAGATTATTGTTATTGATCTGGTGTTTTCACTGGATTCCATTATCACAGCTGTCGGCATGGTCAACCAGATTCCGGTAATGATTGCTGCAGTGGTGGCCTCTGTTGGTTTGATGATGGCGTTCGCCGGTTATATCGGCAGTTTTATCGAAGAACATCCCACCATCAAGATGTTGGCACTCGCATTTTTACTGGTTGTGGGTGTCGTCCTGATTGCCGATGGCAGTGGCTATCACATACCGAAAGGTTATGTGTATTTTGCGATGGCGTTTTCTGTTGCGGTTGAATCGCTCAACATCCGCTTACGCAAACGTGCGTACAAGCCGGTTGATTTGCACGAATCCTACGCAACGGATGACGATATCAAAAACGGTTAGCCCGAAACAATCATCCACCAAAAACCACAATGCGCGGAATCGGTAACGAGTTGAATGTTGAAGCGGTAGCTGCGGTATAAGCGCCCATCATTCGACCGACCACCAGATCACCCACTTCCAGTTCTGGCAATTCAATCGCCTCTTCAACCACATCTATGCTGTCACACGTTGGACCAACCAACGCTGACGGCCGTGTTGGCCCCTTGCGAAAAACATGCAGGGGATAACGGGCATGATCATAAATGCGACCACTGAACATGCCGTATACGCCATCGTCGAGGTAATACCACGGTTGATCACCGCGCATCGCCTTACCTGCTACTGTGGTAATTGACGCAGCCGCAGGTGCAATCAGGAAACGCCCTGGTTCTGCAATCACTTCTACATGCTCAGGCAATTTTGCCAATGCTGCACGAATCGGCGCGCAGAAGGCATGGATATCAATATCATTGCCGTGATCATAATCCACAGGAAAACCACCACCGATATCGAGAATCCGGATCGGCACTTCGTATTCTTCAATCAGTCTCGTACAGGCTTCAATAGCGGCAACATGCGTGCTTGGCGAAAGCGATTGTGAACCGACATGAAAAGACAAACCTTTAACATGCAGGCCAAGCTCATTAGCTTCCTTGATCAGTGCAGGCACTTCTTCCGATGAGCAGCCGAACTTCCGCGACAGATCCACCGCACAATCCGGGCTGCGGAACGCTACGCGCAACAACAGACCTACGCGATGGGCATATTTGCGAAACTTGCTGATTTCAGCGTGGTTATCGACAACAAAGGTGCTGCAACCAAAACGCAGGGCATCCTTGATGTCTTTGTCTTTTTTAATGGGATGCGTATGAATCGTGTTGCGCGGATTCACTTTCTGTTTGCGCAACAGGTTTATTTCGCCAGTGGAAGCAATATCAAAACATGCACCCAACTGATTCAGTTTATTGACAATAGCAGCGTGCGGAAATGCCTTCACTGCGTAGTACAAACCCACGCCAGGCAAGGCTGCTGATAACTGGCGATACTGGTCGGCGAGCTTGTCGCAGTCGAGCAACAGCAACGGCGAACCGTATTGCTCGACCAACTCGCGGGTTTTTGCTTCATCAAACAGCACATCCTGAAACAGATTTGCCATCACCAACCCCTATCGTCAGTGTTCTATAGTTAAACAGGACAACAATCAGCTGTTATCCGCTTTACCAACAGCTTCCAGAACGTATTGCGGCAACGCAAAAGACGCAAGATGAATATCCGGGTTGTAATAACGCGTTTTGATACCTGAAGCCTTGTAGCGCTCACGGATAGTATTCGCATCAACATGGCGCAGCGCCTTGTTGTCGCTTGACCATGCAAATGTCATCACGCCACCAACATAAGTAGGCACGGCAGCCGTGTAGAAATGCACGTCGCTAAAGGTTAACGCCATACGCTGTGCAGTGGTTTTTACTTCGTCCAACTGCATGAAGACCACGCCGTTCTGCGTCACCATAATGCCGCCGTCATTCAGGCAGCGTTTGCAATCGCTGTAAAACTGGCTGGTGAACAACACTTCGCCGGGGCCGATGGGATCGGTAGAATCGGAAATAATAATGTCAAATTTTTCCTGGCACTGCGCCACGAAACGGCAACCATCATCGATCACGATATTGGCGCGCGGATCATCGTAAGCGCCCGCTGAATGATTAGGCAGATACTCGATAGCCATATCGATAACCGCTTTATCGATTTCCACTTGTGTCACATGCTCGATAGTGGTGTGACGGCATACTTCACGCAGGATTCCGCCGTCGCCGCCGCCGATAATCAGCACACGTTTGGCTTTGCCATGTGCAAGAATTGGCACATGTGTCAGCATCTCGTGATAAATAAATTCATCTTTCTCGGTAGTTTGCACAACACCGTCAAGCACCATCACACGACCAAACAGCGCGTTGTGAAAAATCATCAACTGTTGGTGACCGGTATCAAACTCAAAATAAACTTTATCGATATCGTGGCGTTGGCCCCAGGCATCGTACAAGGTTTCATTCCAGGTCTTAGTCATCGCTTTGAGTCGCTCCACGAGGTGTTCGTTAATGTTAGCCTCAATCCAGCAAGGTATTGAGATGGCGTGCATTATGGACACCAGTGCCTGTTTTGCAAGCAGCAATCACCCGTAATAACACCTGCAATAAAACCGACTTTACTGCTTCTGAATGACAGGTAAATGACCTTGCATAGCCAGTGCTTAGTCAGCATAATTGCGCCGCTTTCATGGTGGCCCTGTCGGTTCCCTCGCAATGAACAGCTGTAAACCCCGCCAGGCCCGGAAGGGAGCAACGGTAGCAGTGAATTCGTGTGCCGGGGTGTAGCTGGCAGGGGCACCACCCTCTTCGTAGTACGTTCATTTCAGTCGGCATTTCAGCCTCTTCGTTTATACTAGCCGTCCTTAAACTATCCAGCGCACCGACATGAGCTATCAGGTTCTTGCCCGCAAGTGGCGTCCGCAGAATTTCCGGGATATGGCAGGCCAGACTCATGTGCTGCAAGCACTGGTTAACGCGCTGGACAACAACCGACTGCACCACGCCTACCTGTTCACCGGCACCCGCGGTGTCGGCAAAACCACTATCGCCCGTATTCTGGCCAAGTGCCTGAACTGTGAAACCGGTGTCAGTTCGCAACCCTGTGAACAATGCTCGGCCTGCAAGGAAATCACTGAAGGTCGTTTTATTGATCTGATTGAAATTGATGCCGCGAGCCACACCGGTGTAGATGATGTTCGCGATCTGATCGATAACGCCCAGTACATGCCTTCTCTGGGGCGCTTCAAGGTATACCTGATCGACGAAGTACACATGCTATCAAAAGCCGCATTCAATGCGCTGCTGAAAACGTTGGAAGAACCACCAGCGCATGTGAAATTCCTGCTGGCGACAACGGATCCACAAAAATTGCCTGTGACCGTGTTATCACGCTGCTTGCAATTCAATCTGAAAAATCTGACACCAGAAAAAATCGTCGGTTATCTGAAAAGCATACTCGAAAAAGAAATGATTCCGTTTGATGATGGCTCACTGTGGCTACTTGCCCGTGCTGCAGATGGATCCATGCGTGATGCACTGTCACTCACGGATCAGGCAATTGCTTTTGGTGGTGAAAAACTAGCGGAAGATGGTGTGCGTGAAATGCTCGGCACCATGGATCGCCGCCTCATCCATCCTATCATTGATGCATTGATAGCTTCTGACGCCGCTGCCATGTTATCTGCTGTTGCCCAACTGGCTGAACAAAATCCAGACTACGCTGGCGCGCTCGATGAACTCTTGTCACTTTTACACCGCATTGCTATTGCACAAGTTGCACCTGCAGTGCTGGATCACACACCGGATGAGCGCGAACGCTTACAACAGTTAGCAGCAGATATGACAGCAGAAGACCTGCAGCTTTATTACCAGATAGGTTTAAACAGTCAGCGGGATTTGCCTTTAACACCCGATATGCGTGCCGGTTTTGAAATGGCCTTGTTGAGGATGATAGCTTTTAAACCACAAGGCACCATTAACAGTGGCAGCAATAACAGCAGCAACGGCGATAAAAAAAAAACTGAGTTAAGCAAACCATCTACTGCCAAGCCAATTCCACCAGCCATTACCCAGACAATAGAAGCTACTGTTAACAAACCAGCAGTAATCGCACCAATAAATACTTCAACTTTATCCGAACTGACTGCCGATACCTGGCCAGCGCTCTGGCAGCGTCTACCGTTGGCTGGTGTCATTCGCAATACCGCCGCACATTGTTGCCTCGAACGCATTGAAGGCAACCAGTACTATTTCACACTGGATAGCGAACAAACCGGCCTGTTTGATGAATCACACTCAACACGTCTTGCAGAAACCATTGGAGCTTTTCTTAACGCTAAATGCACAGTATTCATTGCTGCAGGCACGCCATCATCACCCACGCCCCATCAGTTGCAACTGAAAAAACGCGCATTACAACAACATGAGGCGGAAGAATCATTTCGCAACGACCCGAACGTGATAGCTCTGCTACAGCAATTTGATGGAGAAATCGTGGCTGATAGCATCACACCCTTCCAGAAATCCATTCATTAAAAACTGACTGACTATAATCAGGTGACCACATGAAACTAGGCAATATGAATGAGCTGATGAAACAGGCTCAAGCGATGCAGGAAAAAATGCAGAAGATGCAGGAAGATGTCGCAAAGCTGGAAGTGACTGGCGAATCCGGCGCAGGCCTGGTGAAAATTGTGATGAATGGTCGGCACGATGTACGCAGCGTGAACATTGATAGCAGCTTGCTGGGTGAAGATAAAGAAATTCTGGAAGACCTGATCGCCGCTGCCATCAATGACGCTGTGAGAAAGATAGAAAGCACCAGTCAGGAACAGATGCAGAAAATGACAGGTGGCCTGCAGATGCCACCGGGTTTCAAGATGCCATTCTGAGGTTTATCTCGCCAACGGCGTACGCAGTGTGACGAACTCCTCTGCCGCCGTTGGATGAATGCCGATAGTGGCGTCAAACTGCTGTTTGGGCACTCCCATCTGCACTGCCACAGCAAACCCCTGCACAATTTCCCCCGCTTCTGCACCTACCATATGCAAACCAAGCACTTTATCTGTGGATTTCTGCACCACCAGCTTCATCATCACACGCTCATTGGCACCACTCACTGTGTGTTTGAGTGGCCGAAAATCAGTGCGAAAAATAACAACATCGGCAACACCATAACGACTTTCTGCTTGTTGCTGAGTCAAACCGACAGTGGCAGCTTCCGGTGTTGAAAATACACAGCTTGCGATCAACTCATAATCAATAGCCGGTTTGCTGTTATCACCAAACCAGTGATCAACAAGCCACATCGCTTCTGCTGTGGCCACTGGTGTCAGTTCTTTCTTACCCACCGCATCTCCAATCGCATAGATCGAAGATTCAGCGGTTTGATAATCTGTATTCACTTCAATATGGCCTGATGTTTTGATACTTACTGCAACATTCTCCAGACCTAGCTGATAGGTGACAGGCTTTCTGCCCGTCGCATATAACACACAAGCTGTATGAATTTTCAGACCGGATGCACAATGCACAGTAAGATCACTGGCTGTTTTTTCAATCGCTGTGATGTTTTCGTTCAATATCAGCTTGATACCTTTCTTTTCAATTTCCTGCTGCAGAAATTGACTGATATCACTATCGAAGTTCTTCAGGATTTTTTCACCGCGATGCAACAGCGTAGTATTAACACCCAATCCGTTGAGAATGCCCGCCAACTCCGCTGCGATATAACCACCACCCACTACAACAACATTGGCAGGCATTTTCGGCAGCGAGAAAAAATCATCGGATGTGATGGCATGCTCCGCACCCGGAATATCCGGTCGCCATGGTGCACTGCCAACAGCGATAAGAATGCGCTCCGTTGTTAATGACTGATCCCCAACTGCTACCGTATGGGCATCGACAATACGCCCTTCCCCTTCAAATAATCTAGCACCTGCATTGGATAACAGGTTGCGATAAATACCGTTGAGACGCTGTATTTCATTGGCAACATTGTTTACCAACTTGTTCCAACTGAAAGACGGTTCAGGAAAATCCCAACCAAAGCCTCTGGCTTCATGAACATGCAATGGATATTGCGCTGCATAATGGAACAATTTTTTAGGGATACAACCAACATTAACGCAGGTACCGCCAAGATATTGCCGTTCGATAATCGCAACACGTTTGCCCATGGCTGCTGACATCCTTGCTGCACGCACACCACCAGAACCTGCACCGATGACCACCAGATCGTAATCATGTTGCATAGATATTGGCTCCCGCCTGCTGATCAATAATGCCCGGCACAATATCGTATGGCACATTCGCTCCCTGTAATCTGGCTAACAACAACGGCAGGTCACGGTACGATAACGGATCACCCGATTTTAAAAACACCACATAGGCGCCACGGTCCACTTCTTCCTCTAGCACGGTAAAAATATCCTCATGTCCTTGCAGAACTATCTGGCGTGCATCACGACGGGCAAGATTGACAATAACCGGGCTGACGTCCTGATCAAAAATAACGACATCACACCCCTGCAAACAACGTAGCGCCTTGAACGTCAGCAAATCCGGATCACCCGTACCTGTACCCACTATGCTCACCTGACCATTGGCAGTACCGGCAATAAAACTCTCAAGCCTTTGTTCAAAAGCATTGTCATCCATCAAAGTTTGCAAATTACTGTCTGCGCCAATTAACTGGCGCTGCAACAACTGATCCCAGAAACGCAAACGCTGCTTTATATCCGGCAAGCGATTGCTGGCCTGTTTACGAAACACACCAACGCGCCGGGCAAATTCACCTAACGACGCAGGTAACAGAGTTTCGATACGGGCGCGCAATAAACGAGTCAGGACTGGCGCATTACCGCCACTGGAAACAGCGACAGTAATCGGGCCACGCTCGACAATGGAGGGAAAAATAAACGTACAGAGCGCTGGCTGATCAACAACATTCACCAGGATGTTGCGCGCTCGGGCAGCAAGAGAAACGCGTTCATTCAACGCACCATCAAGACTGGCTGCAATAACCAGTACCACATTCTCCAGATTTTCTTCTGCAAAACGATCTGATACCTGAATGACAACGGCGCCTGCTTTATCCAGCAAGCGCCGTTTACGCTGTGCCAACTCACCATCTCCCACCAACAGGCAAGGTTTGTGTTTGACATCAAGAAATACCGGTAGCGTTTGCATGATTACACACCTCCGGATATCTGGATTTACTTTTTAGTTTTAGCAACGGCGCTCTTTTTGGCAGCAGGTTTTTTAGCTGCTGCATCTGGTTTAGCGGCTATTTTCTTCACACGCGAGCCGCCGTCTTCATCAACAGCACCCTTGCTTTCAACCCATTTGCCATTCGTATAAAAAGCACGCCAGCCTGTTGCCTTGCCATCTATTTCTGTCTGCACATACTGCTGCGCAGTTTTCCGGCTAAACCGGACAATAGCCGGATTACCTTCGTCATCGCGCTGCGGCGCAGAAAACAGGAATTCATACTTTGGATCAATTTCATGTTTATGCGGGATCAGTTCAGAAACCAGAGGCGCACGAATTTCCCGGTATTTGGGAAACTGGCTGGCCGCCAGAAACAACCCCGAAGCGCCATCACGCAGCAAGTAGAAATCATCCACTTTCTGGCAACGTAACTCCTCCATCCTGACCACGTCCATTTTCGGTGGCGCAGCTTCGCCATTGCGCAGCAATTTACGGGTGTTCTTGCACTCGCTATTAGTACAGCCAAAATATTTTCCGAAGCGCCCTGTTTTCAACTGCATATCGGAACCGCATTTATCGCATTCGATTAATGGCCCTTCATAGCCTTTCAGTTTGTATTGTCCGGCTTCGATTTCATAACCATCACAATCCGGATTGTTACCACAAATATGTAACTTGCGTTTTTCATCCAACAAATAGGATTGCATGGCCGTGTTACATTTTTTACAGCGGTGCTTGTCACGCAATAACCGCACTTCGGCATCATCATCTTCGGCAATTTCATCACCAGAAATCAGATTGATGGTGGTCTTGCAGCGCTCTTTTGGTGGCAAGGCATAACCGGAACACCCCAGAAATACACCTGTACTACCGGTGCGAATCTGCATTTTGCGACCGCAACTCGGGCAATCGATATCCGTTTCCGTTGGATCATTGGCGCGCATACCACCTTTGCTGCCCTGCGCTCGCTCCAGTTTTTTACGGAAATCACCGTAGAAATTATCCAGAACTTTGGTCCAGCCTTTACGCCCTTCAGCCACGTCATCCAGAGACTCTTCCATGGTGGCAGTAAAACTGTAATCCATCAGATCAGTGAATGATTCAGTCAGGCGCTCGGTAACAATGTCACCCATTTTTTCAGCATATAAACGGCGCTTTTCCAGTTTGACGTAACCGCGATCCTGAATCGTAGAAATAATGGCCGCATAAGTAGACGGGCGACCAATACCGCGCTTTTCCATCTCTTTTACCAGACTGGCTTCGGTATAACGTGCAGGCGGACTGGTAAAATTCTGTTTGGGATGCAGTTTTTGCAGCGCCATAACATCACCGACTTTCATATCAGGCAAGATATTATCTTCTTCGCCATCTTTCTTGTTTTGCTGTGGTAGTACTTTTGTGTAGCCATCAAACAACATCACGCGTCCGCGTGCACGCAATTCAAATTCACCCGCCTGCACATCAACACGAGTGCTGGTGTATTTTGCCGGCATCATCTGGCAGGCCACAAATTGTTGCCATATCAATGTATACAAACGTTCGGCATCACGCTCGACACCGGTAATATTATTAGGCTGCAGTTTGACATCCGATGGACGAATCGCCTCGTGCGCTTCTTGTGCACCCTCTTTGCTGGAATACACATTAGGTTTTGGCGGCATATATTTTTCGCCATATTGCTTACCGATAAAATCACGGCAAGCTTCAACTGCATCTGCCGACAAGTTGGTCGAATCCGTACGCATGTAAGTAATGAAGCCCGCTTCGTATAAGCGCTGCGCCATCATCATGGTTTTCTTCACGCTGAAACCAAGGCGTGTACTCGCGGCTTGCTGCAATGTAGATGTAATAAATGGTGCAGAGGGTTTGGATTGTGTCGGTTTGTCTTCGCGATTCAGAACTTTGTAACTGGCTTTTTGCAACGCAGCGACTGCTGACATCGCTTGCGTTTCATTGACGGGGCGGAAATTATTCTCACCCTGCTTCGCCACTTCGAATACCACCGTCGTTTTTGCTGGCGTATTCAAGTCTGCATTGATTTGCCAGAATTCATCCGGCACAAACGCGCGAATTTCACGTTCACGCTCAACCACCAGACGCACAGCCACGGATTGCACGCGACCAGCAGACAATCCACGCGCCACTTTTTCCCACAGCAGTGGCGACACCATGAACCCGACCACACGATCAAGAAAACGGCGGGCCTGCTGGGCATTGACGCGATTGATATCTACCTGCCCCGGATGGGCAAAGGCTTCCTGGATGGCTTTTTTAGTAATCTCGTTAAAGACCACACGTTGGTATTTGGCCTTGTCACCACCAATAGCCTCGCTCAAGTGCCAGGCAATCGCCTCTCCTTCTCTATCCAAGTCCGTTGCGAGATAGATGGTATCTGCTTGCTTGGCGAGCTTGCGCAACTCTTCAATGACCTTTTCCTTACCCGGAAGAATCTCGTATTTGGCCTTCCAGCCATTCTCGGGATCGATGCCCATACGGGTCACAAGCTGTTCACGCGACTTCTGAAGGCGGTGGGCTACCTTGTCCTCCGGAGACATTTTACGGGTCTTGGCGGCCTGTGCAGCCCGGGCTTTGGTATCGATCTCTTTGCCGCCGCCAGTGGGCAGATCACGGATATGGCCTATCGATGACTTAACAATATAGTCATTACCAAGGTATTTATTGATGGTTTTGGCCTTGGCCGGGGACTCTACGATAACGAGGGATTTGCCCATAATATCTTCTTATTGCCACCATGCTGAGAACGAAAATACAGGGTCCGATGACAGACGCTGTATAAGAGGGTGCGAATATATAAGAGGGAAGACCTGAGCGGTCAAGCTAAAAAATGGCTACTGACTAAAAAATGGTCAGATAAGGGATACTTCAAAGCAGTTTCCGCCGGTCGGCTGGCTATACAACCGGATCTGCCAGCCCTGATGGACACATATACGCTTGACCAGCGACAACCCCAACCCCAACCCCTCACCACGCGCTCCGGAACCACGCACAAATGGCTGGAAAATCGCCTCCCTTTGGGATGCCTCAATATCCGCCCCGGAATCTTCAACCCTGAAACCACGGCTCGTCAGCACCAGCCGCACGTAGCCACTGTCGGTGTAATGCACCGCATTGCGCAGCAGGTTAGACACCACGGCCCGCAGGAGAGCAATGTTGTAATGCGTATCCGGCGATACAGATTCTTCCACCAGCAACAGTTGCAGATCCTTACTTTCAGCAACAGATTGCCACTGTTGCAACTGCTCTTGTGCCATAGCAACGATAGTTGTTTTCCCGGTAGCGTTCTCATTGTCCAGATTGTCGCGCGCCAACTGTAAAAACGTGTGGATCAATTCACGCATTTCCTGACTGGCACGCTGTACACGTTGCAGTTGGGATTTTTGCTTGGGATTCAGCGAATCTGCTGCTTGCAATAATTCACAGGAATTGGCGATTACCGTCAGCGGAGTACGCAATTCATGACTCACATCGCTGGTAAAAAAGCGTTCGCGTTCCAGTGCCTGTCGCAACTGATCCAGCGTGCCATCAAAAGCAGCAGCCAACTGCCCTACTTCATCATCTGCATAGTCAGGGGCCAATGCGGGCGCAAGCGTCAACAGCTGGCTGCGATGGCTCACCTGATTGGCAAGGCGAGCAACCGGAAGCATGATTCTTCTGGCAAGAAAATATCCTAGTATCCATGCAGCAACAAGGCTGAGTATGAAACCTGCAGCCACGACAAGAAATAACACCTGTTCACGTTTTTCAAAATCAGTCTGGTCGCGCAAATAAAGAAACTTTTCATTGCCCTGCTGGTAAACCAGCGCATGAAAAGATTGACCTTCACGAAACACTTCATGAAAACCGGAATCCAGATTATCCAGCCATTTTGGCGGTTCATCCAAATTATTACTGCTACCTTCCACTTCGTGATAGAAACGTGAACCCGGTTGCAGTTCCAGATCCCGACCTGCGTTGTATCTTGCCAACGTCACTGCCAGGTCACCATGCAAACTGTCAGAAAGTAAATGTTTTTCCAGTACGCGCACAGCAACAATC
Organism: Pseudomonadales bacterium; assembly: GCA_035456205.1. Taxonomy (GTDB): domain Bacteria; phylum Pseudomonadota; class Gammaproteobacteria; order Pseudomonadales; family UBA7239; genus UBA7239. The sequence goes on along the minus strand of DATIDQ010000152.1, from coordinate 599 downwards.
ACACCAACCGAAAACAGTGCACTAATAACCGCTGCCATGACCACAAACGCCACAATAATGCGGCGCGATAAGCGATGCTGTTTTTTTAGAATCTGCATCAAGATGCTTGCGGAGGTGTCAAACGGAAACCGATGCCATGCACCGTCTGTAACAGTTGCGTATCAAATGGTTTATCGATCAACTGCCGCAACTGGTGGACGTGGCTGCGCAGGCTATCACTATCAGGGAAATCATCACCCCAGATAGCTTCTTCCAACTGTTCGCGTTTCACCACAGCCGGGCTGCGTTGCATGAGTATTTCCAGCAATTTCAAGCCAGTGGGATTGAGCTTGATCGCTTTGCCCTGTCGAGCGACTTCCAGGGAATCAAGATCCAGTGTCAAATCGGCCACCGTCAATAAACGACTACCGCCACCATGTGCGCGACGCAAAACCGCCTCAACGCGTGCTGCCAGTTCGGACAATTCAAACGGTTTGACCAGATAATCATCTGCACCAGAGGAAAAACCCTGCAAGCGATCGTCCAGTGTGTCACGCGCTGTTAACATAATAACCGGCAGATTATTACGACTTTCACGCAATCGCTGGCACAAGGTAAAG
>DATIDQ010000151.1:0-21945 GCA_035456205.1 Pseudomonadales bacterium | reverse complement strand
TGAAAACGCCGGCATCCGGTGAGTTATCGCGAAACCGCTATGAAAATCTGGCATTTCTTGATCGTAAAGACCAGATCAAATTTGTATTGTGCAACCGTGAAGATTACGAATGGGCGCGTATGCAAATTGATCAGCATCAATTAAAAAATAAAGTTGATGAAATACTGTTTTCTCCATCATTTACCCAGTTGCCGTACCGTGAACTTGCTGACTGGATCATTGCAGACAATTTGCCAGTGCGTATGCAGTTACAGCTGCATAAGTTGATCTGGGGTGAAGAGCGTGGCCGCTGATAATTTACAGAATAACGTTGCAAAAAAAGTACGCGCAGTTGTTTTGCTATCTGGAGGGCTGGATTCCGCTACGGTTCTTGCTATGGCGCAAGCGCAGGGATATGACTGCTACACGTTGGCTTTTGATTACGGCCAGCGCCACCGTTCGGAGCTGGTGGCTGCAGAAAATGTGGCGCACACAGGTGGCGCTTGTGAACACAAAGTAGTCAAACTGGATCTCTCTACCATCGGTGGTTCAGCATTAACGGATAACAACATCGCCGTCCCCACCGAAGCTGGCATGGGTATTCCTGTGACTTACGTGCCTGCTCGTAATACGGTGTTTCTGTCGATAGCCCTGGGTTGGGCTGAAGTGCTGGAAGCCAGTCATATCTTTATTGGTGTCAATGCTGTGGATTACTCCGGTTACCCGGATTGTCGTCCGGCGTATATCGAAGCGTTTCAAGCCATGGCCAATCTTGCGACCAAGGCCGGTGTCGAGGGCAGGCCAATCATTATTCACACGCCTCTGATTGCGCTGAGCAAGGCCGAGATTGTTCAGCAGGGCACTGCGCTTGGTGTGGATTATGCCCAGACGGTGTCCTGTTATCAGGCCGGTAGTGGTGGTCTGGCTTGTGGTGTTTGTGACAGTTGCCGTTTGCGTCGTGAAGGATTTGAAAAAGCGGGTATTACAGACCCGACTCGCTATCAGTAGCTCCGTTTACAGCAAAAAATGCTTGTTTTTTCGGCGCCAGACATTACTATGAGCGCCTCTTCAAGGGTCGTTAGCTCAGTCGGTAGAGCAGTTGGCTTTTAACCAATTGGTCGATGGTTCGAATCCATCACGACCCACCATCTATTTCAAAGGCTTGCAGCGATGCAGGCCTTTTTGTTTTCATCCGCGCAGTCGCGTAAAAAATCCACGATGCCGGACAACGGCTCTACACGATGCACTACACCGGCCTTGATGGCAGCCGCTGGCATGCCGAACACTGCACAGCTACTTTCATCTTCAGCAATGGTCATTGCGCCTTTTCTGTACAAATGCTGCATACCCGCAGTGCCATCATTTCCCATGCCGGTCAGGATAATGGCGCAGACGGGATCATCGACATTACTGGCGACGGAATCGAACAGCATATCCACGCTGGGAGTAAATTTTGCTGCCGGATTATCGACGCGATGAAAATAGCCACCCGGACCCACGACCAGATGCTGGTTATCCGGTGCCAGATACACAACACCCGCTTCCAGGGATTCGCCGTTTTCAGGCACGCGCACATTGCACCCTGTCTTGCGGAGCCATTCGCACAATGTTTCACCAAATCCCTGTTCGATATGTTGCACAATCACCAAGGTAAACGGAAATGTTGGTGGTAACTGATCCAGCAATTGGTACAGCGCCGAAGGGCCACCGGTAGAGCAACCAATCAGAACAATCGAATACTGTCTGCTATTTTCGGTTACAGGAAATTTTTGTTTTTCGCAGTGTGCAGCGGTAGCAAACGGTGTTGCGTCCTGTAGCCAGCGGCGTGTCACTTTCACTTGTGACATCAGCTGTACAGTGCGACATAAATTCTGACTGAAGGCATTGAATTGTGCTGCCTCCATCCCTTGCGGTTTTCGTAACACACTCACTGCGCCGGCGCGCTGGGCTTCAAAAGCGAGATCGCGATCCTGATGATCCAGTTCACCACTCAATACCACAATCGGGCAGGGCGAATCGCGCATGATGTGCTGGATAATGGTGAGACCATCCATGCCGGGTAAAAACAGATCCAGTAAAATGACATCCGGTTTTAGTTGCAAGGCCAATTCCAGACCGGTGTTGCCATTATCTGCAATCGACAAAACCTGGATTGTTTTATCCGTCTTGAGTGCTGCTGCAATATAGTGCTGGACGACGCGATTATCTTCGATCACCAGTACACGGACGTCAGGCCTGGACAAAACGCCTCACCGTCGACAGAAAATGATCCTGCTGAAAATTGCCTTTGACGATGTAAGCATCTGCACCGGCTTGCAAACCTTGTTGTTTTTCAGCATCGCTGCCGATCGATGTCACCATGATAATGGGCAAACGTGCATGACGGCCGGTGCGCACATAGCGACACAATTCAAGGCCATTCATGCGCGGCATTTCCATATCCGTCACCAGCAATGAAATAGAATCTTCAGCGCGCAACAGATCTGTCGCTTCCATACCATCAGTGGCGACAAACACACGATACCCGGCCGCTTCCAGAATATTGCGTTCCAGTGTGCGCGTGGTGATTGAATCATCCACGACCAGAATTGAACGTACAGAATTGCTGCTTTCCTGCGAAATGGCATGCACTTCTTCATGTTCTGGTGCTTGTACGTCCTGTAAGCGCAAAGCAGCATGTTGCGCGACCAGATGAATAACCTGGCGTGATTCCACCACGGGCAACACGCTGCCATCGGCAAGAATCGCGCCGCCAGCATAAATAGTGACGGCTTCAAATGGCTGGCCAAGAGGTTTGACGATCATCGGAATTTCACCGGGGATATCGTCCACGATAACCGCCAGACGCATGCTGCCAAGACGCAATATAACGATCGGATAAGCGATGCGCATATTGCGCGGTTCAAACATGGGCAATCCCAATACGGTAGCCAGACTGGTGATCGCAATGGGTTGTTCATCAAGGTATAAAACAGGTTTGCCTTCTACTGTCGCCAGTGCATCAAGGCGGAAGCGCACGATACGCTCAACAGTATCCAGCACCACGCCAAAACGTTGTGTGCCCACCTGCAATACCAGCCCTTGAGTGGTGGCAAGACTGGAAGGTACGCGCAAGGTAATCGAGGCGCCAATACCATCCATGGTCTGCAATTCAATCGAGCCGCCCAGTTCATAAATCATGGTGGCAACAACATCCATGCCAATGCCGCGACCAGAAACCGTATCCGTTCCTTTGGCGGTAGAAAATCCTGAGCGCGTGACAACTTCCACCATTTTTTCATTGGTCAGTTCTTCTTCGCTGCGCACCAGACCCGATTCACGCGCTTTCTGGTAAATGCGTGCCCGATCAAAACCGGCACCATCATCCATCACGGTAATGGCAACAAATTCACCGCTGAGTTCAGCCCGCAATTGCACCTGCCCGGTTTCCAGTTTGGCGACGGCGCGGCGACGCTCCGGTGTTTCAATGCCGTGACTCACACAATTGCGCACCAGATGTAACAGAGGTTCGCGAATATGCTCCAGCACCAGTCTGTCGACTTCAATGCCTTTGTCTTCGCAATCCAGCACGACATTTTTGCCAAGCAAACGCGCAGCATCGCGTGCGACACTGCGAAAACTTTCAAGAAATGGCCCGAGCGGCATCATACGAATGGCGCGGATACCGTTGTCCATGGCATCGGATAATAAACTGACCTGGCCTGTCTGGCTGGCCATCTGGTTAGACAAATAAAACAGTGCACGCTGTGCAGTTTTCATTGCTGAAGAATAGGTAGACATGCGCGTATCCATGCGCGCAGCCACTACCGGAGGCAACAGCGAACGTATTTCACGAATATCCTGGGAAATATGACGCCAGTGCTGGGCAAGGTTGGTAATGGTATCCCGAACTTCGGACAATTTTCCCAGGCTATCTTCCTGCTGCAACCGCACAGCCACCAGTTCGCCAATACAGGATTGCAAGTTGTCAATCTTGGGTATCGATACGCGTATTGTTTCTGAAAAGACGTTATTTTTTTCTTTTTCTGTAATCGATTCGGCAGCAGCGTGTTCAACGACAGCCGCTTCTTCAACGACAACCGCTTCATCAGGAATGTCATTGTCCGGAACACTATCGCAGGACAACAGCGCCACCACTTTAGTGCCATCACCCACCTCTGCAGGTGAGGCGCAGCCGCTGCGCAGATACTGCAAGCCGTGGTGCAGGGCATCCAGATCCTCAGTAGCACAACCGCTGTCCATAATCACCAGTAACCGCTCTTCCATTGCATGACAAACATCACGCAAGTCGTGACGGCCAATGGCACTGGCTGAACCTTTCAGTGAGTGCAGTGAACGCTTCAAGGCGTCTATAAAATGCCGTGCATTCGTCGCCTCGGCACGCTCCAGGTCCATCAGCGCGGATTCGCATTTTTCCAGTAATTCCGGAGCCTCCTCGGAAAAGGCCTGCAGCAGTATTGTTCGAAGTTCGTTGCTGTCCATTATTAACTACCGCCCTGATTCATATCACCGACTCATCAGAATCCATGCGCCTATTGAAAAAACGGCGCATGCCAGATACACATTAGTACTCACGTGAACAACCACTTGACCTCACGTTTTTCTACCGTATTGAAGCTGTCTACCAGTCCGTTAATTTCTTCAGCGAGTTGACGAAGATTGTGTGCGACCTGTTCGGTTTTTTTCACTGCAGACAATGTATCTTTTGTGGCTTGGCTGATCTGGTGCATGGCAACAGAAATCTGTTCCACACCGGCTGTCTGTTGTTGTGATGATGACGAAATAAGGCGACCTGAATCGGCAGAATCTCCTATGGACTGTGATAAACGATGGATATTTTCGCCAGCGCGGTTTGCCAGTGTGACGCCCGCATCCACTTTTTTGCCACCTTCTTCGGTAGCAATAACAGCGCTATTGGTGGCTTTCTGGATTTCACCAAGAATGCCGCGCACTTGGTTGGTCGCCTGTTTGCTCTGGTCTGCCAGCGTACGAATTTCCGATGCAACAACCGAGAACCCTTTACCGTGTTCTCCCGCACGCGCCGCTTCGATGGCGGCATTCAATGCCAGCAACTTGGATTGTTCGGCAATTTCATTGACTGACTGGATGATCTCGCCGATCTGCTGTGTCTGTTCACTCAGGCCAAGAATTTTTTCTGCAATCGATTCCACCTGTTTCTGGATATCGTGCATGCCGCGTATCGAATCCTCTACAGCTTGCGTGCCTTCACCGGAAGCAATGACCGCTCCCTCTGCAGAAGTAATCACTTTTTTGGCGTGTTCCATCGCTTGCAGGGATGTCTGTTTCACTTCTGCTACCGTCGCAGACACTTCCTGCACAGCACTGGCTTGCTCACTGGTTGTGGCGCTCTGTTGTGAGGTGGCCGCGACAATGGATGTAGTGGCTTCACCAAGACTGCTGGCAAATTGGCCAAGATTATCGACAAATTGTTTTTTGAGGTTGGCTTCACGGATCTGCATCGCCTCAATATAAGTATCAATGGCATAACCCATATCAAGAAACACCAGTTTGATGAGACTGGACAGATGCTGTTGGATAGCCTGTGGTTTGCCTTTCATCTCTTCAAATACCAGCGGCATGATGAGATTGATGTAACGGCTGTATGCTCCGATGTACCACTGCGGTTCCAGGCCGATACGCTCATGCGTACGCCCTACGCTAAGGCGTGAATCGCAATAATCCTGGTCGTATTTCCCGCCGAGTAAGGCCATGAAAAAACGACCCTGCGCGGCTTTCAGGTTTTCAATATGTTTGCTGCTTTGCAGAAAAGAAGCGGTCTCGGGAAACTCCACGAAATGTGTGTAAAGCTGGTCAAGCATTTGTGTGGAATGGGTTTCAGCAATAGGGCGTAAGGCCAACATGCGTTTCGCATCATCCTCATGAAACAGCAGGAATTTTTTCCGGTATTCGATATCGTATTTGTCCAGTTGAGTCTGCGTTACATTTTTTCCATCAACTATCTTGTTTTCTGCATTCATCGGCTTATTTCTCCTCAGGCCTGGGTGCGGTGTTGGTAATGTACAAATTTATCGAGATCAAGGAAGATCAAACCGTCTGCACCAATGCCGGTGATGTAATCCTTGTCGGCAATGGAGATGGGAGCAGGCTTGATGGCGTCAGCTGAAATTTTCTCGGCACCAATGACGTTGTCGGCATGAATGGCCACACTGTCAGCCTTTTCATGGCCAATCAGCGCTGAGCCGGTGATGTCCTTGCCGTATTCATGTGTGTGTGTTGTCAGGTTGTAGACAGCCACAATCCGGCCGCGCACATTGATGACGCCCATGATGTTTTCGGCAACTTTGGGTAAAACAGTTATCCGGGTAATCGGTCTTATTTCGGTCAACATATGCAAGGGAATGGCGTATCGTGTGTCGCCCTGCACAAAGACAATAACCTCGGTATTGTCGGTGTGTTCGACATTGCCGGAGCGGCTGAAGCGTTCCGCTCTTTCTTCCAGTAACTGCTCGACATTGGCAACCGATATTTCTGCCTGTGAATGCTGTGCAATACTGGCAACACGTCGACGCAATTCCTGCCAATCAAATCTGTTTTTGTGAAGTGTGTGGCTGGATGAATCAATGATGTTTATTTCAGAAGAGTCTGGCATGAATCACCTCCCTGAACTGTTCCACAGTAATATCTTCACAATATTTCACAGATTCTCCCGGTTGCATTTTTTTCAGGTGTTGCCAGATCCACATAAATTCACAATGTGCAGCGTCCTTGTCGCCAGCCTGATATTTGACATTAGCAATGAGATACACGGTGAACAATGAATCAGGCTCTATATAAGCTGCCTTTCTTGCTGCCTGTTCTGCGCAAGCCAGATCATCAAGATCCAGCGCCAGCATCCCCAGCATGATGTAGGAGCGCACATCCATGGGATTACGCTGCGTGTTTTCTTCCAGCAAGCTGCGTGCAGTATCGTAGTGGCCATCCCGGATCATCGATTCGATCTGTGTGTATTCTGTCCATACTTGTGTGGATTTTTGTAATGCAGGCTGTTGTATCACTGAAGATTTTTTCGGTGGAGATTCTTTCAGTGGAGATTTTTCATCATCATATTTATCAATGGATAGCAGTGCAGGTTTGTGGTGCTTGTGCATAAAAACCCTGCAACCCCGGTTCCAGCACACATCCAGCAATAAAGTATCAGGCGGATTGGGATCACTCGGCCCCGGCATAATAAAACCGCCAGGTTTCAGTATCGAAGACAAATTGCAGAGCGTTCGTGTAATGGCGAGCGGGTGCATATAGATCATGACGTTGCGACACAGGATCAGATCATAAATACGATCTTGCGGCATCGCCCGCATGAGATTTTGCTGGCGAAACAGAACGCCTTGTTTAACCCAATCCAGTACCCGCACGGTGCGTGACCCAACAGCAAGCCAGCTTTCCTCGGATTCCATCACCACGCCACGCAATGACCACAGGCCATAACGGCCTTGCCTTGCCCTGTCGAGTGCAGGCTGGCTCACGTCAACAGCATCCACCTCGAGTTCTATACCAGCGCGCTGCAAGCGCGGTGATAAATGCGCATAGAGTGAATAAGGCTCCTCACCGGTGGCGCATCCGCCGCTGAGAATCCGCACCGGTTCGCCGCCGGTATGATTTTCAATTACAAATGGCAGCCAGACAGATTCAATCCAGTCAAACTGTTCACGATGGCGTAAAAAATAGGTTTCATGCACGGCAATTGATGACGCCACAATGGAGGCAAATGTCTCAAATGAATCAAACGTCTCACCAGTGCGGTGTACTGCGTCCACAATGTCATCGAGTCTCACGTTCGAGAGATCCAGCCCGAGGTCATACTCCAGGAATGCACGCAGGGGCTCACTGTTTTGCGCGGAAATCATCACTGGATGAATTCTCCTGCGCTCACAATGCGAATAATGACGTCACCGCATTTGGCAACCATGAAATGGTGTTCGGCAGAAGCCTGCACGGGAAATACTTTGTCATCCTCGACACTGATCAGGTGATTGACTTCTTGCGCAACCAGGCAAGCGTCACCATATTCGCCGTGTGTGACAATCAGGAAACGACGGATATCACGCGAAGGATTGGTATCACAGGCCATGAAATCAAACACGGGCAATACCTTGCCGCGATAATTTAACAATCCACAAAACCGATCGTTATTACCCGGTTCCCTCTGTAGTTTTACAAAAGGAATAACTTCAATAACTTCGGTCACTGGAACCAGGCGAGGGCCAACAGACGATGCAAAAAATAGAAAATCCTGCATGCATTATCCTGCCTTTGCGAGAAAGCGTTTGACGGAGTTGACCAGATTCACTTCATTGCCATCCTTGCTGACATAGCCATCAGCGTTGCAGTCACGTGAAAGCACTTTCAGTTTTGCGTCAGATTCAGACGAATGCAGCACAATTTTTATGCCTTGGCCAAAGCTGCGTTTTTTGATGGCAATAACTGCTGATGTGCCATTGGCTGATCCGATTGTCACGTCCATCAATATTAATTGCGGCTTCTGTGAAGCCACTAGATGGCTTATCCAGATGTTTTCGGATGTCAATACATGAAAACCGGCACTCTGTAAGGCGGCTTCGGCAAAACGCAAGTAGGTTTTATTGTCATCTACGATCAAAACCTTCTTTTTTTCGGTATCCATACGTGAGCCTTGCCAGTTGTCTTTTTGATGTAAGTCAAAGTAACACCCGTAACTATTTGTTAACACTTTCACGTGTCAGGCATCAGTAGACAATTCCTCTATATGAATTAACTCACACCGTACCTAACACAAATCAAACGGACATTTAATTGTCCATGATCAAGAAAACAGTAATAAAAAGCGACAAAAGCGTTTTTTTATCTTGAATTTACCCAAACTGGCCGCATTCAGTTCCCGCGAATGAGTGTGAGTGAATAATGTGGACATGGCGCCAGATGACGTGCCAAGCATATGAATATTGAAAAAGTAATATATGAATATTGAAAAAAATAATATTGGAACAAGGATGCGTGTTGCCCTGGAAGCCAGAAAATTGCGGTTGTCTGATCTGGCTGCTGCTGTCAATGTCTCGCGACCGGCTGTAAGCGGCTGGATACGAGGTGAACAATTATCAGTTGCCAACCTGATGTCTATTGCAGAATATCTGCAGGTTTCACTGAACTGGTTAATCCTGGATCTGGGGCCGATGAACATCGCTGCAGACGGTGAACTGAGCGCCACGGAAGAAAACCTGATCAAAATAGTGCGTTATTTCGGCAGCGAAGCCATTCGACCGACGCTTGAGCTTGTCAAATCACTGGTCATGAACAAGCAGCAGGAAACCGTCAAGAACATCAAGGCTTATGATCTTGTCTCGCGCACTTCTATACCTATTGCTGTGCTCGACAAGAAGGGGCACCTGGTTTTTTCCAATATCTACCATAACCAGTTACTCGGCCTTGATGACATCAGGGCCAGTACGTTGATTGGCGCGCACTTTACCGAATGGGTGCCGAAAATTTTTCACAGGAATTTCAGAAGCATCATCCAGAACACTCTGAAAAACGGGTTTTCTGATTATTCGCGTGTCGGAATTGTTTGTCAGGAAACGCAGGAGATTCGCCAGATTATCGTTCACTCCAGAGCGGTAAGGGCAAACGATGGAATAGGCGTCCAACTGGTTCTTTGTTCAATTGACCAGCATGTCAGCTGACGACACTATCAAAAAAAATCCAGATGTGAAAAAACGCTTGCTGGAAGCCATGCATCACCGGGGTGTCAGTATCACCAATCTTGCCTATGCGCTCGGTCTTTCAAAGTCATCTGTTTCAGAATGGCTGCGTGGTGGCGGACTCTCTATGAATAGTCTTGCTGCTATCGCACTTGAACTGAACATTTCGATTGACTGGCTTTTGATGGGAAAGGGGAAAATGGATTTGTTTGGTGCTGTGCATCCAACCGAAGAAGAAATGGAACTTGTTTACATGTTGCGTACAGTGGGGCCGTCCACAATCGATATTTTTTTCAATATGATCACCAATATAGCCAAGCCAATATTAGGTGATGACCCCGTAAGCCAGATTCTTGCACTGGACATGTTCGAGCAGTCACGTATGGCGTTGTGTGTGTTAAGTCATGATGGTTTCATCCTGGATCTCAATGAGATTTGTCTTCGTATGCTGGGTGACAATATTGATAAACATACAGCTGTGATTGGTACACATTTTATGGAATGGCTAACAGATGAAGATGTGCCCAATGCCATGAGGCGCATACAAACCGGTTTTGCCACGGGCTATAACACAAACTTCAACTGCCGTATAAAACGCAAGCAATCATTGTCTGTTATCAACAGCAAACCTTTTATTGATGTCATTATCAACTCGGTGTTTTATGGCTCAACAGACGAGGGTTATTTCCAGTGCATTGCATTTCCACTGGATTGATTGCTGTTTCATCCAGAATTGCTGCACCCGGTGTGGGTAGGGTGATTGCGGGCCCGGAAGAAGCGTGGTTTACCTTTCTGGTTGTCCGGCAGGTGTAGCCGCCGAATTTAGTGCCGTGGGCGGCTGTCTTGTGGGCCGCTCCTGTGTAAAATGGCGCTACTTTTGACGGGAGTAGGGACTCAACTCATATGCCAGAATGGCTGATTGCCCTTGGAATACTTGTCGTTGTTGCCATCCTGCTGGAGGGATTGCGGCGCATGCGCAATGCCCGCCGCGATTCGCTGCAAATGTCACTCAATATGCATCAAGGCATTGATCGTAACGAGCTGGACGAGTTCGGCAATGAATTTCCATCAGGGCCTGCCAGAGTGGTGGAGCAGCGTGGTGAACCCGGGGATCTCGATGCGCCGGAAGCGGATGCAGCAGGGCAAACCCTGAGCGACACAGGCCGGCGACGCATGATCGATTTCGAACAAGTCGCCCCTATGTTGATGGATGTAAAAGTGGATCGTCAGCAGCGCATCGAGCCGGGTTTCGGGGCTGACGACGATATTCTTTCGCCGCAAAAAGTATCTTTATCTCCCACCCATGACGCAGAAATGCCTGATGACGGTTTTGACCCGGCGGCAACCGTTTTTGCTGCGCGCGGCGTCAAGAATGCCAGTCCTGTATTCGATACTGCGACAACCCCGCTAGGGTTGGGTGAGTCTGAAATAGTCAGCAAGCCGCGTGTTTATGAGCGTCCGGCAGACCAGCCGCCACCGCGGCGTGAGCCACCGGTTATCAAGCCCAGCAAACCGGTTATTCAGGCAAAAGAAGAACGCGTGCAACAAACAGGTCAAACAGAACCCAAAGATCCGGTAGCACAAAAAAATCAGCAGTTGCCTCTGGAAGACGTCATTATTGTCAGTGTGATGGCGCGTGACCGCAGTGGTTTTCCCGGAGCGGCGTTACTGGAAATTTTGTTAGCCAATGGTCTGCGCTATGGACACCGCAGTATCTTTCACCGTTATACCGGCGAAGAGCGTGAAGAGGAATCTCTGTACAGCGTAGCCAATGCGGTAAAACCTGGCACGTTTGATCTGAATAAAATGGAAAGCTTTCATACTCCCGGGGTGACACTTTTTCTGGCGTTGCCATCGCCTGGTGGAAAACCAATGGAGGCTTTCGATTCCATGCTGGCTACGGCGCGTGCAGTGGCCGAGCAATTGAATGGCGAATTGCGTGATGAGAACCGCAGTGTCATGATGGGGCAGACCATTGAACATTGTCGCCAGCGCATTCGTGATTTTGATATGCAAAGCCGTCTTCGCACGCGTTGATTTTCCGCCGGGACATCATGTATGTCGCAGACTAATCTGTTTGGGCAAGCCGATTCCGCATTTGCTGCCAGTTCCGAACAATATTCCTTCCTGAAAAAACAGCTGCATCAACATAATCATCGTTATTACGTTCTGGATAATCCTGAAATTCCTGACGCAGAATACGATCGTCTGATGCAGCAATTGCTGCACATCGAACAAAAACATCCTGAATGGATTTCTGCAGATTCGCCTAGCCAGCGTGTGGGCAGCGCGCCGCTGGCGCAGTTTTCTACGGTGCAACATGAAGTGCCAATGTTGTCGTTAGATAATGCATTCAGCGATGAAGATTTTATTGCATTTGACCAGCGCGTGCGCGATCGACTTAAAAATGTGGCTGCGATTGAATATTGTTGCGAGCCGAAACTGGACGGGCTCGCGGTCAGTCTGTTGTATCGCGATGGCGTACTGGTGCGCGGTGCCACACGGGGCGATGGCAGTAACGGCGAAGATATTACTGCTAATCTCCGTACCATTGGTGCAATACCTCTGCAGTTATCAGGCAATGATTTTCCTTCAATTCTGGAGGTGCGTGGCGAAGTATTTATGCCGACAGCCGGTTTTGAAGCGATGAACCGCAACGCGCAAGCGGCCGGCGAAAAAATATTTGTGAATCCTCGCAACGCTGCAGCAGGCAGTTTGCGACAACTGGATTCTCGCATTACTGCCCGGCGACCACTCAGTTTTTATGTGTACGGCACTGGTTTGGTTGAGGGCGGAGAATTGCCATCAAAACATGCGGATATTCTTTATCGTTTGCGTGATTGGGGATTGCCTGTCAATGCAGAGCTGGAAGTTGTTATTGATGTTGGTGGGTGCATCGGTTATTACGAAAAACTGGCGCAAAAACGTAATAGTCTCGCTTATGAAATTGACGGCATTGTTTACAAAATAAATGACATCACTTTGCAGCGTGAGCTTGGCTTTGTGGCGCGTGCGCCGCGCTGGGCAATAGCACGTAAATTTCCAGCACAAGAAGAAATGACGCAAGTGCTCGATGTGGAATTTCAAGTTGGCCGCACAGGTGCAATAACACCGGTAGCACGTCTTGCGCCGGTATTTGTGGGTGGTGTGACGGTGAGTAATGCCACGTTGCATAACATGGATGAAGTGTTGCGTCTGGATCTTCGCGTTGGCGATACTGTAATTGTGCGCCGCGCCGGTGATGTCATTCCACAAGTAGTACAAGTGATTGTTGATCGTCGCCCAACTGATGCGCGTGTAGTGAATCTGCCGGATCATTGTCCGGTTTGTGGATCGCCTGTTGAAAAAACAGAAGGCGAAGCTGTGGCGCGTTGCAGCGGAGGTCTGGTCTGTGCGGCACAACGCAAAGAAGCGATCAAACATTTTGCACAGCGTCGCGCCATGGATATTGATGGACTCGGCGACAAGCTGGTTGAGCAATTGGTAGATCAGGGTCTGGTGCATTCACCTGCTGATTTGTACACGCTGGCATTGCCTGTGCTGGCTGGCCTGGAGCGGATGGGTGAAAAATCCGCAGCCAATCTGCAAGAGGCGATTGCGACCTCACGCAGCACAACGCTTCCGCGTTTTTTGTACGCGTTAGGTATCCGGGAAGTGGGAGAGGCGACTGCGCAGGCATTGGCAAATCACTTTGGCTCACTGGAGGCGCTGGCTTCGGCAGATGCACAGCGCTTGCAACAAGTGCCGGACGTCGGACCGGTGGTAGCGCACTATGTGGCGGAGTTTTTTGCGGATTCGCGTAACAACCGGATTATTGCGGCCTTGCGCAATGCGGGTGTGCACTGGCCCGTTATTGACGTGCAGTCGGGTAACCACAAGCCGCTCTCAGGCAAAACTTTCGTGTTGACCGGTACGTTGGTCAGCCTGGATCGGAATACGGCCAAAGATCGCCTGCAGGCACTGGGGGCAAAAGTAGCGGGTTCAGTATCTGCCAAGACGGATGCTGTGATTGCCGGCGCGGATGCCGGTTCCAAATTGACCAAAGCCGGGCAGTTGGGCGTGCCCGTCTGGGATGAGGAGCAGTTACTGGTCTTGCTGGCAGAGCATACGCAGGGATAAAGCCTGCACAGCTGAGAAGCTTTTTTGTTATGCTGACTACCGATTTGAATCCACGTGGTGGACACAGCATTGTTTTCTAAAATATTTTCCAGGCTCTCTCTCAAGACCGGTAATCAGCCGGCTGCTCCCAAAGCACGTAAAACGGATGACGTCCCGCAAGGGGAAAAGCCAGCCGCTGGTCAACGGAAACGCAATCACGGCAACCAGTCTCACAGCAAGGCGAAATCTGTTCCTGTAGTGGCAGACTGGGACATCAGTCAATTTGTTGTCGAGAAAGCAGAAGGCAAGACTCGATTCCATGATTTTGATTTGCCAAATGAATTGATGCACGCCATCGCCGATCTCGGTTTCAGTTATTGTTCACCTATACAGGCACAATCATTGCCTCATACGTTGCGTGGTGGTGATGTTGTCGGTAAAGCTCAAACAGGCACTGGTAAGACAGCTGCTTTTCTTATTACAGTGATTCACGATTTGTTAAAAAACCCTGTGCAACATGAGCGTTATGCAGGCGAAGCACGCGCCATTATTCTGGCGCCAACGCGTGAACTGGCTATCCAGATCGGGCAGGATGCAGAGAACTTGTGTAAGTACTGTGGATTAAAGGTACAAACACTGGTTGGCGGCATGGATTACCAGAAACAGAAAAATCATTTACACAGTGCACTGGTAGATATTGTTGTTGCAACCCCGGGGCGTCTGATTGATTTTATGGAAAGCCGTGATGTCTATCTCGACGAGGTGGATTGCCTGGTAATTGATGAAGCGGATCGTATGCTCGACATGGGGTTTATTCCACAGGTGAAGCGCATCGTGCGTGCGACGCCGCCGAAAGAAAATCGTCAAACATTATTGTTCAGCGCTACGTTCAATCAGGATGTTTTGAACCTTGCCAGCCAATGGACGTGTAGCCCGGTTCATATCGAAATCCAGCCGGAGCGTGCAGCAACAGACAATGTCCAGCAGCTGGTGTATATGATCAGCAGCGATGAAAAATTTACTGTGCTGATGAATTTACTAAACCAGAATGATGTGCAAAGCATGATTGTGTTTGCTAACCGTCGTGATATTTGCCGTGACCTGTTTGAAAAATTACAGGCCTGTGGTGTGTCTTGTGGTATGTTGAGTGGTGAAGTGGATCAGAACAAACGTGTGCGTACACTGGAGCATTTCAAAAGTGGGCAAACACGTGTGCTGGTGGCAACCGATGTTGCCGGACGCGGAATACACGTTGATGGCATTAGTCATGTGGTGAATTACACATTACCTGAAACGCCGGATGATTATGTGCACAGGATTGGCCGGACGGGTCGAGCTGGTGCAACAGGTGTGTCGATCAGTTTTGCTTGTGAAGATGACGGCTTTCTGTTGCCGGAAATAGAAAGAACACTCGGTAAAAAACTGGTGTGCGAAATAGCACCAGTAGAATTATTGAAAACGTTGCCGGCAGAGTTGGTACAGCGTGCTGAAAAAGCAGAGCGTGATAGTCGGCGTGAGCGTCGTAGTCAGTCACCTGGCGGGAATCGCGGTGGCGGTAGTCATGGTAGCGGCGGCGCACGGCGCAGCAGTGGTAACCGCCCTGCTGGCAGACGTTAGAATGCGGCAATATCAGGCTGTTTTATCGCTTGTTCTAGTAAGGTCTCGTAGCCAACCTAACAGCGGTTTTTCAATCCAGTAATAGCACAGCATGCCGCCGGCTAATGTCACGGCAAACAATGTAGGCCACCAGATCAAGTTATCTATCAGGGAAGCTGCGTCGGCGTATGCTTGCCAGATTTTTCTGCCTATTGATAAAAACAGAATGTGTGTCAGGTAGATGGAATATGAGGCATCACCAATTTTTTGTAATAAAGGGTAAAAAATATGCCCTTGCAGTTCCAGTGAAGCCGTGCCAACAAGAATAAGAGTGCAGGGCAATAAGAAATAAGTGACACGGTCCCCGGCTATAGGGAATTCATAGCTGTTATTGGCTGTCCATAAATACCAACTGACAAAGGCGGTGATTACTCCCATGGCCAGTACGAACGTTGGTCGTGAAACTTGCCAGCGTTGTAACGCTGCTGCTACAAAACAACCCGTAGTAAATTCCAGTGTAAGCGGATTGCACAGGAGATAACTCCATGGTTGCGATTGGTTCGGTTGCAGGTATTGCCAGAATACCTGCGTCAATGCAGACCAGAAAACCAATACGGGAATATGTAGTCTTGCAGGGAGTAGTAACAGAATTCCAAACACGCAATAAAAATACATTTCGTGTATGAGTGTCCAGCTTATTGTCAGGAGAGGCAAATTTTTCTGTGGTATTAATAGTAAGGATTGCAAAAGGTAATAGGGGGTATCGGGTATGCTTTTCAACATGTCCGGATTGACATGCATTGCAATCAATATTGGTGCGCTATTGATAAGTACCATGGCTAGAATTGGAGCGCTGACCAACCAGTACATCGGATAGATACGAATGCTCCTGTGTAATACAAAGCGGTACATGCTTTTTGTGCCAGGCAAGAAAGACCTTGTCACGACCATCATTAAAAAGCCGCTAATCAGGAAAAAAATATCTACGCCTACGGCGCCAAATTGTAGAAGGCCAGGCAATGCAAAATCAGGACTGTGTTTTATTTGAATGCCTGTCAGATGAAAGAACATGACAGATAGCACAGCTATTCCGCGGAGGCTCTGGATATTGCGAAAGAAGCTTTTCATATATTTTTAGAGGAGGAAATCAATCTGGATAAATCATCGGTAGTAACAGGTTTTTGCAAGAGTTTGATCTCTGGTGATAGATCCATTTCCTTTGCATTGTGTTTGTCATGGGCGCTAAGTACGGCAATGGTAACAGGAGGAAGATGGTTTTTGCTCTCATATTGACGGATTGCTGCAATAGCATCGTGCGCATTGCAAATAGGCATATTCCAGTCGAGCAGTATCATATCGACATTCTGAGTGTTATTTATGTATTCTTCAACCAAGGGCTTGCCGTTTGGGAATACAATGTGATTTTGCTGTAGGGTCTCTAGTTGAGATCCGATAATCAATTGCAGTGTTTCATCATCTTCTGCTACAAGTATGCGTTTTGATGGTGAGGCTTCAGGTGTTGATAGTTTGGTTTGGCTGGTATCTTCATCTACTGGGCTATTGGCAGGAGGTAGACCGCAAGGAATCACGCACCAGAATGCAGCGCCGTGCTGCGGGTTGATGTTGTAGCCAATCTCGCCACCTAACAGATCACAAAGTTTCTTGGCAAGGGATAAATCAAGTCCGATGCCCTGTTGTTTCCTTGTGGTGGATGAATCGTGAATTTCAAATATTTCAAATATTTTTGAGTGATACGCGTCATCAGCGTTAGACGACGTGTTAATTATGTCGAATCTGAAAAATAATTGGCGATTATTATTTTTAAATGTTTCATGGTTTATCAGTATGTTTCCATCAGGTGATAAATCCAGGGTGCTTTTAACGATAAGCTCAATTATTCTGCTAATAATATCGCTATCAGCATAGAGGAGCTCCTGGGTAATATCGTTTGTATTTATTGATATGGAAAAGTTTTTCTTTTTTGATTCTTCTTTTATGTGTTTTACCAGGTTTTTAATTAGTAATTCAGGGTTGAATTTCTTGTTGGTTAATAAAAATTTCCCTGCATCTATTCTAGCGTGATCTAGCAGTATATTAGTGGTACTCAATAGGTGTGCTGCTGATTCGTTGATTCCATCAATCAGGATTTTGTTTGTTGCATAAAGTGGGTTTTTCCTGGCTAGATCTGCAAGCCCTATAATTCCTGCTAGTGGAGTTCTTAGTTCGTGAGATATATGAGCAAGAAAAGATTTTTTTGCGGAAGATTCTGTTTTTATAGCTAATTCATTTTCCATAAATATATTACGCTGTTTTTTTAGCCAGTTAATGCGTTCTCCAAGGGCTATTGCAAAAAAAACCAACTGCAGGGCTGTTCCTAACAGAGGAATGATTTTTGCCATTGGAGATGAAGGGAAAAGTCCTACGTACATAAAAAATATAAATAATCCTGCAATAACTGGCATTGAAAGTGCAATCAGATAAAGTTTTGCGGGCGTGTAGTTCTGGCGGATTCTGATAATGCTAAGAATAACCAGGAAAGGTAAAAAAAACAGAACCGTGGGGAGTGCATATGCAAAGAGAAACAGGTTGTCGTTTTCCAATAGGGTTATGGGAAGGGCGATAACAGCCAGATACCAGACAAATACATGTAGAAACATGTCCGCTCGTGGCATTTTTCCTTTTGTCATGAGGTAGCTTCTGGCTAGGTTGGCGCCAAATAAAGTGCTTGTAACTGCGAAAATTCCTGAGCATACATTGTTCCAGTACATTGCATCAGGCCAAAGAAAATAGAGTAGGCCAAGATCATTCAGTTGTAATAATGTTACAAAAAAAGCAGATCCAAACAGAAATAAATACGTGTTTTCTTTTGTGTTTATGCCAATAGCTGCTGAGTAGAATGTCAGGGCAAAAATAAATCCAGCCAGAAGTCCTGATGCCAGTTGTTGCGAAATAATTTCATTAAAAGATTTTTCTGTGCCGCTTACTATGATTTGGCTGTTATAAGGGAATATTGACCCTAATTGTATGTAAATTATTTGATCTTCTTCTTTGTCTATTGTTCGTGTAAATAATATCTCTGAACCAAGGGCTTGCCAGTTTTTTAATGGGTAGTCCAGGCCGCTTACGGATAGCTGTGCTATTCCATCATCTGTTCTATTAAAGACTTCTGCATGGCGAATTCTTGGATTGTCTAATCGGATCGAGAATTCCTGTTTTTCTCCTGAAATATTTTTTATTTCAATGCAGGCCCCTGATGTGTGGTCATATTTTTTATCGGTAGATAGAAATGATATGGCCTTAGTCGGATTGTCTTCTGTTGTTATAGGTATGGTGGTATATGTATCGGCCAGGAAGTTGATGTGGCGACAAGTTCTATCCTGTTGGCTAGTGGTGCTTTGTGCAAGTGCAGACCATGTGAGCAGTAGCGTAATTGCCGCAATGATTTTTGCTATTTGGTGAAAGAGGTTGTATTTCATATGCTTTCCTGGTCTATCAGGCATTGCATAATCCTTTCGGCGGTGACGGGCTTTGTCAGATAAGCATTCATTCCTGATTGCTCGCTTCGTTGTCGATAAGCAGACTCGGTATGGGCAGTCAAGGCAATGATTGGCGTCCTTTTTATTCTGTGTTCTTTTTCATAAGAGCGTATTTTTTTTGTGGTTTCAAATCCGTCCTGGATTGGCATTTCGCAATCCATGATGATGGCGTCAAATGGATTTTTTTCCAGAATATATTGTAGGTATAAATTGAAAGCCTGTTTTCCATTGCTGCAAACTGTTGCAGTGAATCCAAGAGACTCGATAATTTCTCGGATAATATGTTGGTTGGCCGGGATATCTTCTGCGACCAGAATATTTTTCATAGATGGTTTCTGTATTTTTATTGATTTATTTTTTATGAGATTGCTTTTTTTGATAATGCGATCTGCCAATTGCAGGGAGAATGCCTCTATGGATATTTTCCTTATTATGGTTTCATCATAAATGCTGTCCAGATCCTTGTTTGCTTTATCAAATTCAAACTGGTCTAGATAGGATATAAAAAACATATTTATATCCTGCATTTTGTTAATCAGTGACTTATTTGCAAGGCTTTTATGGATGATGGCAATGTCATATTTTCCAGAATCAATTTCATGGGCTAGCTTGGCAGCCGAGTTTACAGCTGTTGTTATGTTTGTGGAGCCTGATATGTGGCGAATGAGATTCCACGCGATAGAATTGTTTTCATCAGCCACTATAACGGACAGGTTTTCAAATACGCCGTGAGCCTTTCTGTGTATATTTTGGTGGGGCTCCAGCGCAGCGCTGAACCAGAATATGCTGCCTTGAGGGGTATTGCTTCGGTATCCGCAGTTTCCTCCTAGCGTTTTGCTTAACTCTCGTACAATACTAAGACCAAGTCCTGTTCCTTTCGGGTTTGTTGTAGAGTTGTTGGTTTCAAATGCCTCGAAAAGCCTTTTCTCTATCTCTGGAGTTACGCCCGTTCCGCTGTCTTTCACCTGGAAATAATATAAAAACAAACCTTCATGTGGTGCCGGTTCCTTTCTGACCGATAGCCCGACTTCGCCATTGGTTGTGAATTTACAGGCATTGCCTATCAGATTTAGAAGTATTTGTCTTAGTTTGTTTTGGTCTCCGGTGACATCATTTGCTATGTCATATTCTATTGTGAAAAAAAGTCGGATGTTTTTTTCTTGTGCTACGGGCAAAAATACATCCATGCATTCCTGAAGCAAATTTTGTAGATCAAATCGAACATTCTGCAGGTTTTTTTGATCTTTGGTAACTGCACTAATATCGACCATTTGATCAATCAGATGTTTTAATGGTAATGCGGTGTGGCAAATCATGCTGAAAATATGTCGATCACGGGGATGAGATTTGTGAACCAGTATTTCGGCGGCTCCCAGGATGCCGTTGAGGGGGGTTCTCAACTCATGATTCAGATGTGCTAGCAGTCGATTATGGGCTTCGCTGATGATATTGGCTTGTGATGTTTGTTCAACTTGCTGATCGTGGCTCTCTTGCAAATGTTTTACGCTGCTTAGCATGGCGACTGAAAAAAACATCATTTCAGCAATGTCGAGTGTTTGCATAAGCTGCATACAGTTTTCTGTGGCGGTAACTGCTGTCAGGGCAAGAATCAGGGTGATAATGCCTGATAGTGATGGCATGCTGATGCCAATAACAAGCATTGCCATAACACTTGTCGGGAATTTTTTTTGGCTAAAACACAGATAAAAAAGGGCAAATGTGGCTATGATGCTGAAGATGCCAAAAATTGGCAAAATAATCCTTATCGGTGCGCCAATAAGAAAGGAAAGAGCGATAACCAGTACTGCAGTTATATAAAACGTCAAAAATTTTGTTACTGTTTTTTGGGCTTTATAAGCCTCTGTAAAGACGATAATGTATTGCGTGATAGCGGCAGATATAAATGCAGGCATTATCAGTGACAGGTCTGTTACGGACTCCGGGCCAAGAATTGTGACCATTGACGCTGGAAATCGTTGGTGAATCAGTATGGTTAACAGGTTGCAAAGCCCCAGAAGACAATATGAGTAATACATTGCTTGTTGCGTTTTTATTGCAAGCAAAAGCATATAAAAGATCAGGCCGACAATGATTCCATCCACAAGCGCTCTATGCACTGAGTTTGCATAGTGATTTTTTTTATACTCATCTATTTCCTGTAAGGTCAGATTTGATAGTGCTGATCCAAAGCCTGAAATGACAAAGAAAACTGTTTCTGTTTTATATGGATCTATATTTATTGATAACCCTGGTTGTCCTCTAAACGCAGGTGTGCTTTCTTTGCAATTTTCCCTATTGCTACTGCAGGTGTATGCAGTTGTCTCGTCTGATAAGGGGCTGCTATTTTTTAGAACCAGCTTTTGGGGTAAAGCGCTTTCATTTTTGATAATCAGGCGATACCACATGGTGTGGCGAAAGCTTGGGGTTTTGTCTGATATTTGTGGTTTGATTTTTGCCCATTTTCTGTTGTCCAATTCGGTGATAGCGGTTAAGTCAGTAGCCTGCAGGCCTGGATCATAGGCTTCTATATAGTCTTGCAGATTTATAGAGTGATGTTCTTCATCTTTCAGTGTGAGAACGTTATCCGCTAGTGCATTTTCTGTACGGATCAAAAAAAATGTCAGCAGGACTATCATGCAGGTACTGATCAGTATCCTGCTGTGATGTATTGACCATTGTTGGCGGTCAGTGCGGTGACAGGCGCTTGTTGTAGTCATTTATTTTGCCCACCAAATCCTTTCTGATGTCCTGATAAGAATCCTTGTTGACAATATTATGCCATTCGTGAGGGTCTTGTTCGTGGTCATACAACTCTTCTGTTCCATCAGCATAGCGTATCAGGCGGTAACGTTGATCGACCACTGCAAAATGATTTTGCTCCCCGTGCATTTGCCAGAGAGTAAACGCAGCATTTGGCCATGGCGCTGACTGGTCTTGCAGTAAAGGCAATAAACTATTGCCATCTTGTGTATTGCCTGTCGGAATATTGGTGAGTTGTGCCAGCGTGGGGTATATATCCAGCA